>URSP01000001.1:0-67932 GCA_900550515.1 uncultured Collinsella sp.
CGAGATCTAGTACGGTCTCGTGGGCTCGGAGATGTGTATAAGAGACAGCGCGGCGACTATCCCGACACCGAGGCCGGGGGCTCTGACATCAGCCGCATTGTGCGCGTGGAGAACGCCGGCGCGCAGCCTGAGTACGTTCGCGCTCGTCTGCGCATGACGTCGGTGGCGCCCGACGGTTCGAGTGCGGACGCCTCGGGCAACGTCGCCTTTCACGTGAACGCGGGCGAGGGGTCCCCGTGGATCGATGGCGGCGATGGGTGGTACTACTACCGCGGATTGGCCGGATGCGGGGGCGTGCTCGATTCCGGTGCCATGACGGAGAGCCTCATGGACTCGCTGCGATTTGTGGGCGACTACCACGATGCCGCGCGCGGCGGCTCATACAGGCTCGATATCGACGTCCAGGCCGTGCAGGCCAAAAACCAGCAGGCAAACGATACCGTCCTCGACGTGCTCGACGTCGTGGGCTGGCCGGAGGCGAACTAGCCCATGGAGATTAAGAACAGAAACCGAGGCGTGCTCGGCAGGCTGATCGCTGTGGTGGCAATCGCCCTTTGCTGCGTTGTAGCGCTGCCGGCGGCAGCGCATGCCGAGGATCAGACCGAATTCCATATCACAAACAGGAACGACTTCCTGGCGTGTGTCGCGCTGTCGCGACAGCGCGACACGTCGCAGTGGATCGTCTATCTCGATAACGATATCGTTCTTAACGATGATGATATGAACGCCATTGTTGAGGATACGGTCAAGCACCTCTCCTTTGGCAACAAAGAACATCCCTTTAAGGGCGTCTTTGACGGTCAAAACCATACCGTGAAGGGCCTGAACTACGAGAATAAGGTCTTGGATCCCGAGCGCGATACGGGCTTTTTTGCCGAGACCGATGGCGCCACCATCAAGAACTTCCTGGTCAAGGATGCCAACATCTGGGCTGACTTCCGCGGCGGCATTATCGTGGGCAGGGCGATCAAAACCCACTTCGAAAACGTTATGGTCATGGAGAGCACCCTGCACGTTACGTGTGCCAACAACATGCTCAATGTGATTACCAATGCGGGTTTTGAGGGGGGCCTGATTGCCGGCGAGCTCGATGGTTGCACCCTCTACAACTGCGAGGTCCGTGGTGGCCGCGCCGTTAACAACACGACTTCGGGCGTGCAGGCAATCGGTGGCGAGGGCCTGTATATGGCGGCGTTTGCCGGCTACGTTAAGAACTCGACCATCGAGTATTGCCGCGTGACGCCTACGCGCAACGAGGATGGCTCGATTGCCGAGAAGGGCATGACCGACGTTACCAATAAATACGATGTGGCCATTGGCGCCCTGGGCGGCAACAACGTGTACGCCTCGGGTTTTGTGGGCTGCATGGCAGAAGGCGCTAAAGTCATTGACTGCTTTTCAACGGCGAAATGCTATAGCTATGCTGCTTCTTACGTGGGCGTTGTCTCCGTAACGCGCGCTTGGACGGGCGGTCTTGCAGGCCGCATCTTGTCTAAGAGCGGTAACGAGATCACTCGCAGCCATTTCGCCGGCGATTTGAGCTCGCGCCAGTACAACCCCATCGCCGTGATCCCCATTATTCAAAACGACGTGAACCTGGGCGGTATTGCTGCACGCGCTAATGCGGGTGATGCGACTATCACTGATTGCTACTTCAAGCCCAGTGTCAGCCTATCCGGGTTTAGTCAGGGTACGGCAGCCAAGAAGAAGATTTACGCCCTTGCGGGTGATGGCACGGTATCCGGTGCCGGATTCGGTCCCTGGGACGACGAACGCTACGTCACACGTGAGCTGTGGGAGCAGCATGATTACGACTTCTGTGCCGGCACCATGCGCTCGACTGCTAACGATGCGTATCCGAATGACTCACACCCCAATGAGTGGGCGATGGACTACAAACTGAATATCCCCGTACACGGCGAAAGCGTGAAGACGACGACCGACTTCCCCGGCGCGGGTACGGCAACCGTTCTGGCAACCATGTTGGGAAAAGATCAATCTACCAGCGATCCGTACACCTTTGCCGTGAGCGCCGTGCTGGCGGGAACGGCCCAGGGCTTGGCCAAGGGCGATACGTCGGTAACGTTTAAGCAGGATACCTCCGCAAAGCCTGAGGGGCTGAGCGAGGAGAACGGCGGCTACCGCTTTATGGGCTGGTTCCGCGAGCCCGATGTGCGTGTGAACCGAATTGGACAAGACAACAGCTGGTTTGACGGCAAGACCGATGCCGATGCTGTGGCTGCTGGCAAGCAGGTCCAGAAGAGCGAGTTGCACGACGAAACGTCAAGCTATACTGCCGATAACGCGAAAGGGGCCAAGGCTTTTGAGGGCAATGACCTGTTTATCGCTTCGTACGAGGCACAGGTGCTGTTCTATAACGTTAAGGGCGAGACGCTTGATTGGAAAACCGGTGCTGCGCACGGCAAGTCAACTGATTGGTACCGCTATGGCGTGGGTTTGACGCCCGCTGCCCCCGCGGATCGCGGCAACTTGAAGCCTACCGCGACATTTATCGGCTGGACCACGCAGCCTAGCAGCGAGGCGGGGATGAATGGTGGCTATGCCGCCATCACCTCGACTCAGTTAGCCGAGCTTAAAAATCAGGGAGCTTTTTATCCTGCGGGTAGCGAGATTACGGTTGTCCGTCCTACCGACTTCTACCCGGTGTACAGCGACTACGTGTCGAACATCATGACGGTGTTCGAGGGCAATGAGCGGGACACAACCGACGATAAGACTCTGCGCGACGGCGTGGGCAAAACCAATGTCGACGTCCAGACTACCGAGGACGGCACCAGCGTCTACACGGTACAGGTGTGCAACACGGAAGGTACGCCCCTGTCCAATGGCGGCAAGCTGCCCGATGGCTATCGCTTCTTGGGTTGGTACGAAAACAAGGGAACCGAGGATGCTCCGCTCGAGGTGCGCGTAAGCCGCGATCCCAGCTATACGCTCCCCGCAGATGTCGATTTAACCGCGCCGCATACCTACATCGCCCGCTTTGAGTACCGAGTGGATTATTACGTTCGGGCTTATACCAACCATGAGTTTACGGACAGCAAGCTACTTTGTTCCGTTTGGAATCGCTATCAAACGCCCTTTGAGGAAAACGTCGGTAGTACCTTCGTGCGTGAAAACGTCGTCCACTGGGGTCCGGAGCATGTTGACCACGGTATAAAGGATAGGTATGACGAAACGTGTGGCACGCGCTTCACGAAGGAAACCCTTGTCGTGAGTCCCCTTAACGCGTACTCGCACAACGTTAAAAACGATACGGGAGCCGATACTCTAAAAAACCTCTATGCCGATACTGATTTTCCAGGCGCTGCAACGCTAAGCGATACTTGGACTTCGGCTTCGCTGAACGTAACGGCCAAACTGGTGAATGATCGCTATCGCCTGAATTTCTGGACGCTTGAGCGCGATGGTGAATATTGGACATATGTGAAAAATCCCATCGAGAGCATAGTGCGTACAGATAAGAAGTACTACGTTCGCGCGATGATTACCACGGATGTTAATTTCTACAACAAGGGCGATAATGTCGTGAGGACTGCCACGCGGCGCTATGAGAGTAACTTGCTGCAGACCAAGGTGAACGGGGCGGATCCGACGTTCACGTATTACTACCCGCATGTTAATAAGTCGGTTAAAGTGGCCGAAAAACCAGAAGATGGTGAGAAGGGATCGTATGAGAGCCCCCTGACCCTCGAAGCTTCCCCGACCGATGCCGACATGGCCGTGCCGGGCTATAAGTTCCTGGGCTGGATTTCGACCGCCGAGGTCAAGAAGGATTCTGCCGTCTGGAACTATATCTATGATGTTGCCGACGACTCCTATGTGACGAGCGATCCGGAAAAGGCGGCGCCATACTTGGCGACGGATGACTCCAAGGTCACCCAGTGTCAGGATGCCTATCCCGTCTACGCAAAGTTCGACGTCAACTACACCACCAACCTGCACCGCGCCGGTTTTAATGGCACTTCCGAGGTGAATGTTCCTAGGTATGACATCACCCCTAATCTCAATGCGGACACCGATCCCGCCACGGCAACGGTGACTCCTGATATCGAAACGACGGTATACAAGTCAGGCGGCGAGCGATACAAGCTGAATAAGGTCGAAATCGAACTCCCGAACGGTGAGGTTAAGGAGCTCGAATCTGACGGCAATGACTCGTATACCTATCCGGTGGAGCCGGGCAAGCCTTACATGTTTGTGGCCTACTACACGCCCATTGCGGTGGTGTATCACCTGAACGACACCGATATCGATGGCAAGCTCGCGCAGGAGGGCAATACGCTCGGCAGCCTTAAGGATGGCATGCCGCTGCCGACGTATAACGTTGGCGACATCGATGCTGCAACGAACGCATACAATGCCTTCGTAGGCTGGACGGAAACTAAACCGGCATCCGGCAACGGTTATGTCGTTTGGTCGGACGGCCTCCCCATGGTGAATACAAACACTGTGGTTAACGCCCCCATGGAGCTGTACCCGGTCTACCGTGCCAGCGCGGTAATTGTCCAATCGAGTATCGATGCCAATCTGGATAACCCCGATTCTGTGCGTTCTCTTTCGCGCACCGACTCTGGCGATCAAATTTCGCTGGAAGTAAGAGCTACAGCTGAGGTTGTCGGCAAGGATGGCACCAAGTACGACTTTGTCGGCTGGTCGCGTGACTACGAACCCGATGGCAAATACACTCTGTTGACCGATGACGAGAAGTATCCCCTCGAGGGCAGCGAGCCCTTTGAGAGCGTGACCTACACCGCGGTGTATAAGATCGCGCCGTATAAGGTGCGCTATCACGGTGTCGACGGGTCGGTCGTCTTTACGGCGACGGTCGACTCGGACGGCGAGCGAGCGACGGGCGCCGGCTTTGTCCATAACGTCGATGTTCCCAAGGTGGATGAGAGCGGCAACCCGGTCTATGACAAAAACGGCAATCCCGAGATGGAGAAAAAGTCCGTGGCATACGACCCGGACGCCCACTCCAAGATCGTCGCGCTGCTCGATGAACAGACGGCTACTAGCGGTGGCGTGCGCGAACTCTTCCTGGAGTGGCGATATGTGCCTGCCGTTGGCGCTCCGAAGTCTTGGGATGAGTTTAAGGGCGAGCCGGTCAAGGGAGACATGGACCTGTATCCCGTGACGTATCGAGTGGCCGCCAACGATACGTCCGATACCGAGAGACCCGTAGCCATGACCGCGCAGCTTAAGTGGCTGCTCGATCCCACCGCTGGCAACACAGTCGACAACAACGCCGATGAGGCGCCGTTTAAGGCCTGCTTCGCCGAGCCGTTTATGGGGACGCAGCTGACTGTTACCGTTAAGCGGGCGAGCTACGGTCCTGGTGCGTCCATGTCGGAGGAACCCGTTAACGACCAGTATGTCTCGCTCTACAGCTTGGGCTCGGGTAACGGTTCGTTCGACTTGACCAACCGCCTGGAGTCCAAGAAGACGGGCGAAGGGGGGCAGGCTCCTGGCAATGCCGTGTTCGACTTCGCCAAGACCCATGCGCTGACGATCGTCAAAAAGACCACCGATGCCAGCGCCATGGGACAGACGTTCCGCTTTAAGGTGACGAAGACGGCGGAGGGAGCCTCTCCCGAGACGCGCGTGGCCGAGGTGAAGGTCGATAAGCGGCAGCAGGAAAACGGTGAGACCTGGTATGTCGGCAGCGTGCAGCTCGCCGCTCCGGCGGGCATCTATACCGTCGAGGAAGACACGGCTTGGGCATGGCGCTACGAGGGCGAGCTGAGTACGCCGGGCAAGGCGCCCGGCAAATCTGCCAAGCTGACGATTTCGTCTGCATCGAGCGCGAACGATGCCACGTTCACCTGCACGAACACGCGTGTGAACGACAAATGGATCGACGGCAGCGATCGTGCCCATAACGTTTGGAGCAACGGCAACGTAGCAAAGAAGGGGGATTAGCATGTCCAAGCGCAAGCGCATCATCGCCTTGCTGGTGGGGGTTATCCTCTTGGCCGGTACGGCAGGCACGCTGGCCTGGCTTTCGGTTACGGGCGTGCTGGTCAACCAGTTCGGCATCGGATCGGTGACGCCATCGGTTCAGGAAACGCTCAACGGCAAAGTGAAAAGCGATGTCAAGGCGAAGAACACGGGTACTGCGCCCGCCTATATTCGTGCTGCAGTGGATATCTACTGGCAAGATGCGACGAGCGGCGCTCGCCTGTGGGATGAGCCGCAAGCTGACTCGGACTACGAGATTGCGTGGAGCGTGGCTGATGCCTCGGGCGCGAACTCGGCTTCTAGCTGGGTTAAGTCGAGCGACGGGTTCTATTACTGGACGTCGCCCGTTGCTCCCGGCGGTGAAACCGGCATGCTCATTAATAGAGTAACCGAGCTCAAGGCAACCGAAGGTCGCGATCTTGTCGTGGATATCTCCACTCAGGCGGTCCAGGCGACGCCCGATGAGGCCGTGCACGATGCATGGGGTTGCTCGGTCAAGAATGGCGTGCTGGTGCCGCCGCATGGAGGTGCGTAAGTATGGCGTTCCCAATTCGCAAAGGTGTTGCGCGCTCCTTGCGTTGCATGGTCGCGGCCATTTTCTGCGTGGTCACGCTCGCTGTTCCCGCCCGTGCGTTTGCCGATACTCCCGCGATTGCCTATGACGGAAATGCGCGCCAGCTGACGGTCTCGGGGGCGACGGGCTCCTCGGGGGAGCCCGATCTGTTTCCCGCCTTTAAAGGTCTAATGCCCGGCGATGTGCGCGAGCAGCAGATTGAGATTCGTGCCACGGGTGTAAAGTCCCAGGTACGCGTGTTTGTGCGGGCCGTTGTCGATCACGAGACGGCACGCCAGCTGTCGCCCATTACCTTAACGGCGTCGGCGGGCGATGCGTCTGCCGGTTGGCTCCAGACGGGAACGCCGGGCAGCGTGTTCGCCTATCCCACGCAGGTCGCAACGTTTACGAGCGATGGCAGCACGGTGCTCAATTTGCAACTAAGTGTCCCGACGTCGGTGGGCAACGAGCTTGCCGACGCAAGCAAGACCATCCGCTGGGAAATCACCGCCGAGGACGATGGCGAGAAGATTCCCGTACAACCTGTTGGCAGTAAGAGCCCCGGTCTGTTTGGCCTGGCGGCAACCGGCGACAGCACGCTCGCATTGCTCTTGGTGTTGCTGACGCTTGCAATCATTGCTTTCATGGCCGCGCTGCTTTTATCCCGGAGGGATAAGCGCTAGGTCCATCTTCTAAATGCTTCGCCCTCCCGGGCGGCGGGCACGAAGTTCCCTGCTCTACAGTCCTGTGCAAGACGAAGGCCACATTAAGTGGCCTTCTTTGCGTGCGGAACTCGCGATGAATTTCGTGCCCGCCGCCCGGGAGGGCGCCCCTTTATTGATGGAAGGCCTAATAAGCGGATATTCCATACCCGGATGTATTCAGAGCGGGATGGGCTTTCCGAATACAAAGAAGGCCACTTAATGTGGCCTTCAACTTACATATATTGCGGATGCTCTCATGACAAGCCGCGCTTCAACACCGAGGCGTCTGCCCGGCGACGCGGAACGTAAGGTTCATCGCGAGTTCCGCACGAGCCGGAGAGCACTTAATGTGCTCTCCGTGCGAGCAGGACTGTCCGAGCAGGGAACCTTACGTTCCGCGTCGCCGGGCAGACGAACCAGTTAAGACGTGTCGCTACTTGATCTTGGTTGTTCCCGGCGCCAGGTTGGGGTCGGTTTCGTTGGCCTCGGTCTGGAAGTGCTCGGTGTACACGTTCTTGCTGTCGCGGAACATCTCGTAGTACTGCATCTTGGCGTAATCCTCGCGCGCCTTGGTTGCGGCAGCGGCAGCGGCGTCGTCACCGGTGACGTTGGAGGAGAGCGCCCAGCGCAGGCTGGCGTCCTCGTAGCCCACGGAGTTGATAGCGGGCAGCGACTCGCGCAGCGTCATGTGCGCCTTCTGGTAGTCGGTCAGCGGTGCGCCGATCAGCTGCATAAGCTGGGTGGACAGGTAGTTGGTGGACAGGTCGTCGGTCTCACTCGTCTGGTCGCAACCGGCAACGTCGTAGTTAGCCCAGATGATGTAGTCGGTCTGCCACAGGCGTTCCTGGTGCGTGGCGTCGTCCTCGCCGGTAAACCACTTGTCGTTGAACTTGGACGGGAAGAACGGTTGATGGTCGCCCCAGAACACCACGACCACCTTGCGGTCGAGCTTGCTCAGGGCGTTGAGGAAGTAGCGCAGCGCCTGGTCGGACTGCTCGATGCACGAGACGTACTCGTCGACATCGGACAGCGTGCCATCCTCGACGGTCTTGGCGTCCAGGTCGGTCGTGTCGATGTTCAGGTGCATCTGCTTGTCGACCGGCAGCAGGCCCGTGTCGTAGCCCGAGTGGTTCTGCATGGTCACGTCGAAGATGAACTGCGGGTCGGCGTTCTGGTCGAGCAACTCAAGAATCTTGTCGTAGGTTGCCTGGTCGGTCACCATGCCGCGCAGGGTATCGGCGCCCTGGAAGTCGTTGATGGACAGGAACTGGTCAAAGCCAAAGTCCTTGTAGACGTTCTCGCGGTTCCAGTTGGTCGCGTGGTTGGGGTGCATGGCCGTGGTGGAATAGCCGAGCGACTTGAACTGCTCTGCCAGGTTCCCGGTCGTTTCCATGTTATAGATGGTGTACGGATACACGCCCGAGCCCAGGTTGGCCATGGAGTTGCCGGTCATAAACTCAAACTCGGTATTGGCCGTGCCGCCGCCGTAGGCGCTCACGTAGAGCTTTCCGCGGCTGAGGCAGTTGGACAGGTTCTTAAAGTACTGCGGACCTTCGTAGCCGGCGCGCATGTTCTGGTAGATCGACAGATCCGAGAACGTCTCGTTCATGATGGCGATGACCGTGGGCTTCTCGCTGTCGAACTGCTCCTTTGCGGCGGCGCGCTCGTCGCTCTTGGCCGCGTCGGACTTGTCGTAGGCCTTGGCGTACTTTTTGAGCGTGGCCTTGGCATCGTCGACGGAGTAGTCGGCGGGTTTGGGCGGCTTGATGGACTGTGCCGCACTAATAAAGGCAGGCAGGTAGCCCTCGCGCCAGTAGCTCTCGAGCGGGCGCCAGGTGTAGACAGTGATGCCGAGGGTGTTGTAGTAGTCGATGAGCGTGACATGCGCGGTCACGCCGCCCAGGCACAGCACGGCGACGAGCAGGTTGGTGAGCAGCATGCGCTTGGCGTTGGCGGCGCCCTTCTGACGGTGCGGTGCCACCAGGCCGGCGTACTCGCATAGCAGCATGGCGATGGCGGTAAAGCCCATGGACAGCACGCAGAACAGCGAGATGGAGAAGGTGTAGCCGGTGCCGGCGACCGCGGCGGCGGTGGAGATGGCCGAAAGGTCGCCCGGCTGGATGGGCATGGATTTAAACGTGATGACGAAGAACTCGGCAATGCCCAGGACAAAGAGGGCAAAGGCCAAGACCGCGGGGGCTGCGCCGTGGCGCTGGAACAGGAAGAACAGGCCGACCATGAGCGTGGTGATGATGGCCCATTCGAGCAGGATGCACAGGGGGTAGACCCAGGTAAAGTCGTGGTTGGACGAGACCTCCATGCCCAGCAGCGCAAAGACGCCGGCGAGCAGCAGGCACAGGACGGCGGCGACGAGCGGTTTGCCCACAAAGGCGCCGCGCAGGCGGGCGAGCTTGCCGGTGGGGGCGGGGGCGTTGGGCCCGGCGAACGCAAAGACGCGCGGGGCGATGCGGTCGCGGGCGATGCTGGCCCAAGCGCAGCCGGTGAGGATGGCGTTGGTCAGGATGAGCATCACAAAGGCGAGCGGCTCGCTTTGCGCGACAAGGCCAATAGCGCCCCAGACGGTCAAAAAGAGCTGGAACAGGCCGAAGGCGACGCTCCAGGCGAAGGCGCCCTTGGCAACGGTGCCCGACTGAGCGCGAATGGCCTTGGCTTCGCGCAAAACAAGGTAGACGGTCGCCGCAAGACCGACGAGCGAGATGGCGGCAGCGAACATGCTGAGACTCCTCACAAACTTAAAACCTACGAAAGCGGGGGTTTACCCGATTGTTACCTAAATATGCGCTGCATTTGCGGGCTGCGCACAACAACCAGCCATATTAACGCGCATGTGCGGCGGTGTGGCGCAATGTAGTGGTGACCTGCGCGATAATGGACGGGAATTACACGGAAACGTAAAGGCTTCTTAAATAATTGGCGAGGATAGAGCTATGGGCGATCAGGTTTGTATGACGGGTGCCGAGTGCTGCGACGGAGCTGCGGGCGTGGATGCGAACGGTTATCCGGTCGAGACCACGGGCAATGCGGTGCTGGACACGTTGGAGCACCGTTCCTCCACGCGTGTCTTTGCGCGTGATGACGACGACCGCCCCGTGGCGGTGACCGACGAGCAGCGGGCGGCGATTCTGCATGCGGCGAGCCGTGCGCCGTCGGCAGGCGCCATGATGATGTATTCCATCGTAAGCATTCGCGAGCAGGCTACGCTGGACCGCCTCGCCGACCTGTGCGATCACCAGCCCATGATCGCCAAGGCGCCCTGGGCACTAATATTTGTGGTCGATTATGCCAAGTGGATCGATCTGTTTGAGCACGTGGGCTGCTTTGAGCCCGAGTTTGTCGAGCGTACGGGCAAGGCGCCCCGCCGCGCGCCGGGTCTGGGCGACTTTGCCATCGCGGCCCAGGACGCCGTGATCGCTGCGCAAAACGCCGTGGTTGCCGCCGAGGCCCTGGGGCTGGGGAGCTGCTACATCGGCGATATCGTCGAGAATGCCGAGGAAGTTGCCGAGCTGCTGGACTTGCCGCCCTATACCATGCCGCTGTCGATGCTCATCATCGGCACGCCCCGTAAGGAGCGTCCGGCAATCGCGCACCCCGTGGTGAACCTGGTGCACGAGGAGCGCTACTGCCGCGCCGATGCCGCGACTATGGATGCGCAGGTGGCCGAGATGGACGCGATGTTCCGTCCGCATGCCCGCGAGGTGGGGGAGCGCGTCGTGGACATCTATACCCGCAAGCACACGAGTCCCTTTATGGCCGAGATGAGCCGCTCCATGGAGTGGTGGTTCAAAAACTGGCTCGGAAAATGACGGATGTGACAAAGGGACAGTCCCTTTGTCACATTCCATATCGCCGCGGTGGCCTAAAGGCTGTATAAATGTTTATTTAGCTGGGAAAACAGCGCCATTCAAACATAGGCCGATTACCTATAATTCCTTCGAACATTAAAGTTGGGAGGAAACCGGCTTATGGAACAAAAGGCCAAGGAGGCAGCCTCGCACGCTGCGATTCCTGTGAGCATCTCGGCGATGCTCGTCACGCTGGGCGTGGTGTACGGCGATATCGGCACCAGCCCTATGTATGTAACCAAGGCGCTCGTTGCCGGCAACGGCGGCATCGGAAGCGTGACGGAGGAGTTCGTGCTTGGCGCGCTCTCCCTTGTCGTGTGGACGGTCACGCTGCTGACCACCATCAAGTATGTGCTCATCTCGCTGCGCGCCGATAACCATGGTGAGGGCGGCATCTTTGCCCTGTACAGCCTGGTCAAGCGCTGTGGCAAGTGGCTTATCATCCCCGCCATGCTGGGTGGCGCCGCGCTGCTCGCCGACGGCATCCTGACGCCGGCCGTTACCGTTACCACGGCCATCGAGGGCCTGCGCACCATCCCGGCGGTCCATGCCGTGCTGGGCGATGACCAGGGCCGCGTCGTCGCCATTACGCTCGCCATCATCATCGCGCTCTTTTTGGTGCAACGCATCGGTACGGCCAAGATCGGTCACGCCTTTGGCCCCATCATGACGCTGTGGTTCCTGTTCCTGGGCGGCACGGGTCTGTTTTTTGTCTTCCAGCACCCCGCCGTGCTGCTGTGCCTCAACCCGGTGCGCGGCATCGCCTTTTTGCTGAGCCCCAACAACCACGCGGGTATCATGATTCTGGGCAGCTGCTTCCTCGCCACCACCGGTGCCGAGGCGCTCTACTCCGACATGGGCCACGTCGGCCGCGGCAACATCTACGCCACCTGGCCGTTCGTTAAGTGCTGCCTGCTGCTTTCCTATATGGGCCAGGGCGCTTGGCTTATGAACAACGCTGCCAACCCCGAGCTCATGGGCATTGCCGACCTCAACCCGTTCTACCAGATGCTCGCCCCGGGCCTGCGCCCGTTTGCCGTCGGCCTTTCCACCGTCGCGGCCATCATCGCCTCGCAGGCGCTCATCACCGGCGCATTCTCGCTGGTGTCCGAGGCCAGCCGCCTGGACCTTATGCCGCACATGCAGGTCTTCTACCCTGCCGAGACCAAGGGCCAGCTCTACATCCCCATGGTCAACAACGTCATGCTTGTCGGCTGCGTCATCGTGGTGTTGCTGTTCCAGAACTCGGCGCATATGGAAGCCGCCTACGGCCTTGCCATTACGCTGACTATGATGTGCACCACGCTGCTGCTCTTCTTCTACCTGCACGAGGAGCGCAAGCTCAAGGTTGCTCCGTGGATCTTCGCGGCCTTCTTCCTTTTGCTCGAAGGCTTCTTCTTCGTGAGCTCGCTCACCAAGTTCTTCCACGGCGGCTACTTCACCATCCTCATGGCTGCACTCATCATGGGCATTATGGTGTGCTGGTACAACGGCACGGCGGTCGAGCAGCGCCAGTTTACGCTGCTGCCGCTGCGCAGCTACCTGCCGCAGCTCAAGCGCCTGCGCGACGACGACCGTTACGAGCGCATGAGCGACAACGTCGTGTACCTGACCAAGGACACCCATACCGACTACATCGACCGCGATATCGTCTATTCGATCTTGGACAAGCATCCCAAGCGCGCCCGCGCCTGGTGGTTTGTGAATGTCGAGACCATGGACGAACCGCACACCTTTGCCTATTCGGTCGAGACGTTCGGCACCGACTACGTGTTCCGCGTGCATCTGTACCTGGGCTACAAGATCAACCAGCGCGTCAATGCCTACCTGCGTCAGGTTGTTCAGGACCTGGCTGCCACCGGCGAGCTGCCGCCGCAGACGCATGACTACTCGGTCTACAAGGATCCGGGTAACATCGGCACGTTCAAGTTCGTCCTGATCCGTAAGCTTCTGGCGCCCGAAAGCGATGTGGAGCCCAGCGAGCGTACGGCCATCACGCTCAAGTACATCATCCGCCGCGCCGCCGGCACGCCTGCACGCTGGTACGGCCTGGAGAACTCCAACGTGAGCTTTGAGTACGTGCCGCTGTTCACCAAGTTCAAAGCCGTGAACAAGATGCAGCGCCTGGCCCCCAACGAGCGGCCGTAGACGTCGGCGGCTACACGGAGTTGGTTTTTGATGGATAAGCATGAGGCCGGGGAGGTAAACATGGATACAAAGGCGCTCGATGGCCGTGAAGCGGTGGTCGAAATGGTGCGTGAGGCGCGTGTCGACGCCGCCGAAGATCGGTTCCTTACGAACCGTGCCAACATGGATATGGCCGACCGCGTGATCTCGATCGTGGCACTGGTATTTGGAGCGGTGTGCGTGTGTGCCCTGCTCGCGCACGTGCTGTTTGTCTAGCGACCGCCGGTTGCAAAGGCTATACACTTGGAACCACCACAAGGGAAACCACCACAAAGGTGCCTGTCCCCTTTGTGGTGGTTTTTGTTTTTGAGAGAGGGGCGGGACGCTGATGGACGTCCGTACGGACGGCGATATTGCCGATAGCTTTTGGTGGCGGCGCACAACGCTGACGCGCCGCACTCCTCTGTATGACGCCTGCGTATCGGTGGGGCTGCTGGTCGCGGCGACGATTGTGGGCGCGCTGCTCGACCATCCGGGTCTCGCGCCGAGCATCATGATCGTCTATGTGTTCGCCGTTCAGCTGTGCGCATTCTTTACCTGGAGTCGCCTGTATTGCTTGCTGAGCTCGGCTGCCGCCGTGGCGCTCTACAACTTCTTGTTTGTCGACCCGCGCTACTCGCTGTCGCTTATCGACCGCGGCTATCCCGGCATGTTCTTCATCATGTTCGTGGTCTCGCTAGTGTCGAGCTCGATTGCGTTGGCCTTGCGCCGCGCCTTGGCACAGGCTGCCGCCAGCGACCGCCGCACGCATATGGTGCTCGAGACCAACCGCATGCTGCAGCGGTGCGCCGATCAGCATCAGATCGTTCACGCCATGGCCACGCAGCTGGCGCGTCTTTCGGGCTGCCCTGTCGTGTGGTACAGCGCCGACGCCGAGGGCGATGACCTGCTGCCGCGCGCGACTTACACGGCCGTGGGCGATGCCGCACCGGTGCACGAACTGGCGCCGCAGATGCCGCCGCGGCTCTCGGCATCCGCCTATGTGGGAACGCCGCTCGACGCCACGTTTGGCGGCTCGGCGTTTTATGGCATCTACCTGACGGTTCGCACAGGCGACGGCTTCGCGCGCTCGGGCGACCCCGCCTCGGTGGTGGGCGTGCTGGCTATCGTTGCCGAGACCGACGTGCTGACGCATGAGGAACGGACACTTGCCGATGCCATCGTGAGCGAAGGCGAGCTGGCACTCGATCGCGCCCGCGCCATGGAGGCCCGCGAGGAGGCGGCGGTGCTCGCCAAAAACGAACAGCTGCGCGCCAACCTGCTGCGCTCCATCTCGCACGATCTGCGTACGCCGCTCACCAGTATTTCGGGCAACGCCGATGTCCTGCTCGATCAGGGCTCGACCGGCACCGCGGTGCTCGATGCCCAGACGCGCCGCGGCCTGCTCCTTTCCATTCGCTCGGATGCGCAATGGCTCAACGCCACCGTCGAGAACCTGCTCGCCATCACCAAGCTCGAGGGTGGCGGTATGCGCCTGTCGACCACACTCGAGCTCATGGACGATATCGTCGAGGAGGCGCTGCGCCACGTGAACCCTGCCGTGCGCGAGCACGACCTTAAGGTGGTGGCGTGCGATGAGCCGGCGCTCGTCAACGTCGATGCGCGCCTGATGGTGCAGCTGGTGGTCAATCTGGTGAACAACGCCATCACCTATACGCCCGCAGGCTCGCATATCATGATTTCGATTAGCGTCGACGATGGACGCGTGGCGTGCTCGGTGGCCGATGATGGTCCGGGCATCGCACCCGAGGATCGCGAACGCATCTTTGAGTCGTTCTATACCGCCAACCATGGCCTGGCCGACAGCCACCGCAGCGTTGGCCTGGGGCTTTCGCTCTGCCGCTCCATTGTGCTGGCGCATGGCGGTAGCATAGAGGTTGCCGCGGCGGACCCGCACGGCTCGGTCTTTACGATTGAGCTTCCCGTTGCCGATGTTTCGTTTGATAAGGAGTAGCGCTGTGCCGAACTCTGCCGTAAAACCGCTCATCTTGGTCGTTGAGGACGACCCCGCTGTCCGCAACCTTATCGTTGCCGCGCTCGAGGCGCACGGCTTGCGTCATATGGCTGTGGAGACTGCCCATGCCGCCATCGCCGCCGCCTCATCGCAGGCGCCGAGCATTGTGCTGCTCGATCTGGGCCTGCCCGATATGGACGGCGTCAAGGTGGTGGAGTCGGTGCGCGCATGGTCGGGCATGCCGATCATCGTGGTCTCGGCGCGCAGCGAGGATGCGGACAAAATCCGCGCGCTCGATGCCGGTGCCGACGACTATCTGACCAAGCCGTTTTCGGTCGAGGAACTGCTCGCGCGCATTCGCACGACGCTCAGGCGCCTTTCGTATGCGCAAACGGGCGGCGTTGTCTCCGAGGGCTCGTTCGATACCGGTGAACTGCATATCGATTTTGATGCCGGCATTGCCACGATGGATGGCGAGGAGTTGCACCTGACGCCGATTGAGTACAAGCTCCTGTGCCTGCTGGCGCATAACGCCGACAAGGTACTGACGCACCAGTTTATTTTGCACGAGATTTGGGGCACGGCGACCAAGAGCGACCTGGCGAGCCTGCGCGTTTTTATGGGCACGTTGCGCAAGAAGATCGAGTCCGACCCCGCGCATCCGCGCTATATCCAGACACACGTGGGTATCGGCTACCGATTGGTCATCCAGGGATAGGTCGGCATCCGCCATCCCAATATGAGTTGCGGTGAAATACGGTCTAAATTTGCCTAATTCCAGGCAAAACAGTCCGTATTCCACCGCAACTTTGTTATTTGCCCTTGGGCTTGCTGGCGTAGAACTTCTTCTTTTTGGACTTGCCGTTGCCGGCCTGCGCGTGCGCGGGCGCCGTTGCGCGAGGCTTACGGGCCTCGGGGTTACGCAGCTCCTCGACGCGCTCGGCAATCTCCTCGGCGCTAAAGCCGACCTCGGCCATGGCGTCCTCAATGGGCAGGCGGCGCACGATATAGCAGTGGTGCACCTTCTGGTTGCGCGCGAAATCATCGGGGATGGTCTGCGCCGTAATGTCCTCCAGCACGACGCCCGCGCGCGCGAGCTTGCGCGTCTCGGGGCGGAAGCCGCGCAGGTTGCAGCTAAAGATGGCGTGGCCGCCCTGTGCGAGCAGGCGCGATACGCCGGCCAAAAGCTCAACATGGTCGCGCTGGACATCCCAGGTGCGGCGGCCCATCTTGGATGAGTTCGAAAACGTGGGCGGATCGACAAAAATCAGGTCCCAGCGGTTGCGCGTCTGGCGCTGGTCGCGAATCCAGGCGAGCACGTCGTCGCGCACAAAATGATGCTGCGGACCAACAAAGCCGTTCTGGCGCATATTGCGCTCGGCCCAGTCCAGGTAGGTGTTGGAAAGGTCGACTGTCACGGTTTCCTCGACGCCGCCGTCGGCCGCATAGCAGGTGGCGGTGCCGGTGTAGGCGAACAGGTTGAGGAAGCGGCGCGCCTGCTTGGCGTGCTCGCGCACCAGGTTGCGGGTGACGCGGTGATCCAGGAAGATGCCCACATCCAGGTAGTCGTCAAAGTTGACGGCAAAGGTGAGCCCGCCCTCTTCGATGAGTGGCAGGCGACGGCGTGCGATGTTGGCGCGCTCGCCCGATGCGCCCTTGCCGGCGCCCTGCTTGCCGTACTGCGAGCCGCCACGTGAGCGCATGCGGGCCTTGGCGTGCACATGCTCGGCGGGAACATCCAGGATGCGCGGCGCGATGGCCAAGATGTCGAGCATGCGGGCCTGGGCCAGCGCGGGATCGATGGTCTTGGGCGCGGCGTATTCGGCGATGACGAGCCAGCGGCCCGGCGTCTGCGGGCAACCCTCGTACAGGTCGATGGCAGCGGAGTAGTCGGGCAGGTCGGCATCGTAGACGCGATAGCAGCTCACGCCCTCGCGCTTGGCCCACTTGCGGCGCAGACGGGCATTCTTGCGCAGGCGGTTGGCGAACTGCTCGGACTCCGGGATGAGCACGGGCAGCGGCTTGCCGTCGCCCAAGTCGAGCGTGGCGGCAGGTTCGGGCATGGAGGAAGCGGCGGCTTCGTCGTTGGCTTCGTTGGCATCCGCAACCTCGGCCTCGGCATCCGCGCTGGTCGCAGCTTCAAACGCTGCAGCGGCGTGGTCGAGTGAGGGCCAAACCTCAAGAGCCGCCTCCTCGTTATTGGGCATGACGGCGATCGAGCGCTCGGGCTCGGCGTGGAGCGCGCGGGCCAGCAAGCCGTCGCGGGTGAGAGCGGCGACCGGCGCCGAAGCGAGCTCGGGGGCGCGGCGCAGCTCGCCGACCAGCGTCATGGCGTCGTGCATGAGCGAAAGCGGGGTCTCGGTGGTGTCCGCGACCAGGGCGGCACCGGCGACGGCGCCCGCATGGTCCAGCACGGTGGTGGGCTTGGCGGCACAAAAGTCGACAAAACGCTTGTAGCCGGCGCACTTGACCATGCGCTCGGCAGTCTTGCGGGCGGCGGGGTCGATGTCTACGGCCACGATGCGCGCCTGGCGCTCGCGCGCTGCCGCCTCGCGCTCGCGCGCCTCGGCAAGCAGCTGCTCCCACAGGGCGGCATCGTGCAGCTGCCAGCCCTCAAAGCCCCAGCGCTCGCGTGCGGCGCCCGGGGCGCGGTCGGTCAGAATGTTCACGGCTTCCAGCAACAGGCCGCCGCCGGCGCACGAGGCATCGATTAGCGTGGGAAGGGCTTCATTCTCGTAATCGTCGGCCGTCAACTCGCGCTCACACAGTGCGGTCCAGCCGACCTGCGCCAGCACCAGGGCGGCGTAGTCGGGGCGCAACACGTGCGCGCCCTCGCCGGCACGGGTCGCCGCGGGCGGCAGGCGCTTGAACAGCGGGTCGCCCGAAAGGTCCAAGCTGATGCTCGCGCGGCGCTGGCGCAGCGAAAGCAACAGGTGAACGTCGGGATCGGCGGCGTCGACATCGGCGCGACGGCCCGTGGTCTCGGCCAGACGGTCGCACAGCGCGTCTTTGGCGCGCAGGGCCGAGAAGCGCGTGTTGCGCAGCTGCTCGGTCACGCCGCGGGCGGTGATGGCGATGGTGGCGCCGGGGCGGATGATGGTCTCCCAGGTGATGTCGTAAACGCTGTCGTACAGCTCATCGGCATCCTGCGCCTCAAAGCGCCCGAGTACCACGAACACACGGCTCGCCAGGCGCGACCACAGACAGGCGCGGTAGCCTTCTTCGAGCTCGCCCTCAAATGTAGCGCGGCCCTTCAGCCGGCGAACATGCGAAAGCCCGAGGCGTTTAAGCTCATCGGCGAGTGCGGACTCAAAGCCCTCGGGGCAGCTTGCGTAAAATTCCATGGGTGACCTCTCTGGTTGCGTCGCTCCATTATATGATGGATGCTTCGTTTGCCCTTATCCTCGAAAGGAACCCATATGATTGATGCGTGCCCCGATTCCGCCGTGCTCTTTTTTGACGTGGACGGCACGCTGACGTCGTTCGATCCCGACGATATGACCGATAAGGACTTCAATGCAGTCCATCCGTCGAAGGCTGTTGTCGATGCATTTGGTCGCCTGCGCGACGCGGGACACAAGGCGTTTATCTGCACGGGTCGCCCCCTGTGGCTCATCGCCGATAGCTTGCGTGCGCTCGACCCCGCGGGCGTCGTTGCCATGGCGGGCGCCACGCTCGAGGTCGAGGGCCGCGTGGTGTATGAGGACTGCTTTGACGACGACATTGTTGAGGAGCTTGCACGCCGTATGGCCGCGGCAGGGATTGAAGCCTTTTTCGAGACCAACGTGGCTACTTTTGCCCTGGAACCCGCGGGTGTTGAGCAGTCATCTCTGATCGGCACTTCTGTGGTGCACAGCGCCGAGGAAATGCGCGTCGACGGCAGTCTGCGCGTGGGCAAGGTATGCCTCAATGTGCCCAGTTTGGCTCGCGTAGCCAACGATGACGGCTTTATCGAGCGCTATTTTGAGGCCTGCAACACCGGTGGCCAGAATCGCGAGCTGAGCCCCAAGGGCATCAACAAGGGCGTGGGCGTGGCGCGAGCGCTGGAATACCTGGGTCGCACCGGCAACGCGCGCACCTTTGGCTTCGGCGATTCGGGTAACGACCTGGGCATGCTCGCTGCCGTCGAGACGGCTGTCGCCATGGGCAACGCCATGCCTGAGGTCAAGGCGCTCGCCGACTACGTGACCGACGATGTCGCACACGACGGTACCGTCACCGCCATGCAGCATTTCGGCCTCATCTAATGAATCCCGCGTTCTGACGTTTGCTCAAACTGCGACTCTTTGCTTTTGCATGCTCAATCGGTTTATCAATCCAAACACTGAGGTGTTTATACCGTTCGCCGAGAAGATAAAAAACCGCAGCTCACGCCTTGATAAACGTAGGTAAAGTGTTTAGCAGTTTAACGCCCATGTGCAAGCGAAAGGAATCAGGCAGATGGCAATCAAGGTGTTCGCTGACGGTGCAAACCTCGAGGGCATGCTCGACATGTACGAGAACGGCAACGTTCAGGGTTTCACGACCAACCCGTCCCTTATGAAGAAGGGCGGCGTGACGGATTACCGCGCGTTTGCCAAGGAGGTCCTGGCCCACATCACCGATGTGTCCGTCTCGTTTGAGGTCTTTGCCGACGACGTCGAGACCATGGAGGTCGAGGCGCGCGAGATCGCTACCTGGGCCGAGAACGTCTACGTCAAGATTCCGTGCGTGACCACCAAGGGCGAGTCCACCGCCGAGCTGGTGCGCAAGCTTTCGGCCGACGGCATCAAGGTCAACGTCACCACCATCTTTACGCCTAAGCAGGTTGACGAGATGGTCGAGGCCGTTGACACCGAGACGCCGTCCATCATCTCGCTCTTTGCCGGCCGCATCGCCGACACCGGCGTCGACCCCATTCCGTTTATGACGGAGTCGGTCAAGAAGGCCGCCATCAAGCCCAACTGTGAGGTCCTGTGGGCGTCCACGCGCGAGCTCATCAACATTTACCAGGCAGAAGCCTGCGGTTGCCAGATCATTACGGTGCCCAACAGCATCCTGGCCAAGCGCAAGAACATCGGTCGCGACCCGTACGAGGTCTCGCTCGACACCGTCCGCGGCTTTGCCAAGGATATCGCGGCGCTCGGTTTCCATATCCTGCCGTAAGCAAAGGTACCCCCGCCTGCGCCGTGCAAAATTGAGAGTATTCAGCAAGGTAAAGGTCTTTATCAGTTGACCGAAGCATGGAACGGCCCCCGTTTTGGCTCTGACGACGCTAAAACGGGGGCTGTTTTTTTGCTTTTTCGTCTCTGAGGGGCATCCGGAACGGTGGAATTTGCAGAATACTCGCGATTTTGCACATCGCTACAGGGGGTACCTTTGCTTTGGCGGTTTACTTGCCCTGTACCATGGTGAGGGAGATCTTTTTGCGGTCGCGATCGACCTTCTCGACCCACACCTTGACCGTGTCACCGACGCGCACCACGTCGCTCGGGTGCTTGACAAAGCGGTTGGCCAGCTTGGAGATATGCACGAGGCCGTCCTGGTGCACGCCCACGTCGACGAACGCGCCAAAGTCGACGACGTTGCGCACCGTGCCCTTGAGTTCCATGCCGGGTTCCAGGTCGTCGATGGAAAGCGCTGAGCGGCTAAAGACCACCTCGGGCGCGTCGTCGCGCGGGTCGCGGCCGGGCTTCTTGAGCTCGTTAACGATGTCGATGAGCGTGAGGGTACCGCAGTCTAGGTCGCTGGCCAGTGCCGAGATGCTGCCCAGACGGCGCTCGATGTCGGGCACGCCGCCGCGGCTGAGCTCGCTGGCCCCAACGCCGGCGCGCTTCAGGACGGATGTGGCCACCTCGTAGCTCTCGGGGTGGACGCTTGTCGCGTCGAGTGGGTTCTTGCCGCCGCTGATGCGCAAAAAGCCCGCGGCGTTGAGATATGCCTTGGGTCCCAGCTTGGGGACCTTCTTAAGCTGGCGGCGATCGGTAAAGGCACCGTTTTCCTCGCGGTAGGCCACGATGTTTTTGGCCACGCTCGGCGTGATGCCCGATACGTATCCCAGCAGGCTTGCGCTCGCGGTATTCACGTCGACGCCCACGCGGTTGACGACGTCCTCCACCACATGGCCCAGGGTGCGCGAAAGCTCGGCCTGGTCAAGGTCGTGCTGGTACTGGCCAACGCCGATGGACTGGGGCGGGATCTTGACGAGCTCTGCCAGCGGGTCCTGTAGACGGCGGCCCAGGCTCATGGCGCCACGCACGGTGACGTCCAGATCGGGATACTCCTGGCTGGCGAGCTCGGAGGCGGAGTACACCGATGCGCCGGCCTCGTTGACGATGGTGTATCGCAGCTCAGGCGCCTGCTCGGCAATGAACTCCGAGACGACTTCCTCGGTCTCGCGGCTGGCGGTGCCGTTGCCGATGACGATGGTGTTGACACCGTCCTTCTTGACGAGGCGGGCGAGCTCGCGCTTGGTGCCAGCGACGTCGTGGCGCGGCTTGGTGGGGTAGACCACGCCGTGGTCGAGCAGCTTACCGGTCTCGTCCATGACGGCGACCTTGCAGCCGGTGCGGTATCCCGGATCAAGCGCGAGCACGCGGGCGCCGCGCACGGGGCGTGCCGAGAGCAGGCCCTCGAGGTTCTTGGCAAAGACGTTGATGGCCTCGGTCTGCGCGCGGACGGTGAGCTTGGCGCGGGCCTCGCGCTCCAGCGAGGGGGCCATGAGGCGCTTGTAACCGTCGGCGATGGCGGCATCGAAGACGGGCGCGAAGACGCCCTGGCGTCGGGGCCAACGGCTGCCGAGGCGTGCCGTGGCGGCGGCGCCGTCGACGTTCACGCGCACGCGGAGTTTGCCCTCGCGCTCACCGCGGTCGATAGCCAGCACGCGGTGGTTGGGTATACGGCGCAGCGGCTCGTCATAGCTGTAGTACGGCTCGTAGGGGGTCTTCTCGGCGGGGTCGGTGGCCTCGACGATGATGTCGGCGGTGTTTTGCGTAAAGGCGCGCAGGTCGGCGACGTTCTCGGGGTCTTCGGCCACCGTCTCGGCCACGATGTCCGCCGCGCCGGCGAGCGCCTTCTCGGGCGTGTCGAAGCCGGCTTCCTCGTTGACGTAGGCCGCGGCGGTGTCGAGCGCGCTGCCCTTGGCGGATGCCTGCATGATGATCATGTTGGCAAGCGGCTCCAGGCCTGCCTCGCGGGCCTTCTGTGCGCGGGTCATGCGCTTTTTGCGGTAGGGCTTGTAGAGGTCCTCGACACGCTGGAGCTGCGTGGCCTCGCGAATTTGCTGTTCGAGCTCGGGCGTAAGTTTGCCCTGGGCGTCGATGAGCAGAATGACGTCCTCTTTGCGCTGTTCAAGATTGCGCAGGTAAGACAGGCGCTCGTCGAGTGTGCGCAGGGCGACGTCGTCCATTCCGCCCGTGGCTTCCTTGCGGTAGCGCGAGATAAAGGGGATGGTGTTGCCCTCGTCGATGAGCTTGACGGCTGCCTCGATGTTGGCGGCCTTAAGGTTGAGCTCGTGGGCGAGCTGGGCGATAAGATCCATGGGACTCCTTGCGTTTAAGGTGCGTTTGCAGCACAGGGCTACCAAGGATACCACCCGTTTCAAAAGACTGTTTTGGGCCCTCGCCACGAAAACGACCTATCTACTACGTTTGAACCGTATGGGTCGACCATCCCCCGGTTTTCAGAAAATACGCAAGCCGTCTACCTGCGCTTTTGATTTTAGGAAATATGGCATGGTTGAGGGTGATTGGCTAAACGTAGTAGATAGGCCCATTTCGTGGCGAACGAATCAGGCTGAGGTGCAAAATGGCCCCCGTCTCAGAAAAATCGTCGGCAAGGTAGCAAAATGCCCCGCGGGCAGGAGGCTGCTCGCGGGGCAAAGAAGAGGGGCTTATTGGTGGCGGACCGAGGGGTTCGGCATGGGGCTTCTGCCGCGGTCGCTCTTAAGGCATTACAGTTCGACGAGCTGGCCGGTCTCGGCGGCCTCCTTGATGGCGTTGAGAAGCGTGAGCGTCTTGACGTTGTCGGCGGGGGTTACGACGGGCTCGACCTCGCGGCGGACAACCTTCACAAAGTGCTTGAGCTGCATCTTGTGTGGCAGTGCCGGGTCGACAGCCGGAATCTCCATCTGCAGCGGCTTGTGCCAGTTGGAGGCGCCGTCGTAGGAGAACTGGTGCAGGCGGGGCAGCGAAAGGGCGCCCAGGGTTCCGCCGATAAAGTAGGCGTCGGCGTCGAAGGGGCGGTACTGCGGATCCTCGCGAGCGGTGGCCTCCCAGTTCCAGGGGCTGGCGGTGGCGTCGGAGATGGTCATGCTTGCGAGCGCGCCATCGGCAAAACGGACGTTGACCACGGCGGAGTCCTCGGTCTCAAAACCGCGGGCGGCGCTGGACTGCATGCCCTGGACGGCAACGGGCTCGCCCAGCAGGTAACGGAGCAGGTCGACGTCGTGCACCAGGTTGACCAGGATCGGGCCGGCACCCTTCTTGCGACGCCACTCGACATCAAAGTACTCGTCGTTCTTATAGATCATATAGTGGAAGCTCGACACGGTGAGCTTGCCCAGCTCGCCGGACTCGATGATCTCCTTGGCCTTGTTGACGAAGGGGTTGTGGCGACGGTGCTGACCCACGAGCACGGGCACGCCGGCGGTCTCAGCCTCGGCGGCGAAGGCCTGGGCATCCTCGAGATCGTTGGAGATCGGCTTTTCGACCAGCGGCACGATATTGCGCTTCACAGCCTCGCGGGCAACGCCCAGGTGCAGGTCGTTGGGGGTGGCGATAATGACGGCCTCGGGCTTGACCTCGTCCATCATCTGGGCGGGATCGGTGTAAAACGGCACGCCGGCGGCCTCGGCCGTGGCGCGGGCGCCCTCAAAGGCGTCGGCGATGGCGACGAGCTCGGCCTCGGGCTCCTCGGTGACAAAGCGGATGTGGTTGCGGCCCATGGCGCCGGCGCCGATAACGGCAATGCGGACGGGGTTGAGCTCAGACATTTCGACTCCTTAATACTGGTGACCGGTGGAATGCGACAAAGGGGCTGTCCCTTTGTCGCATCGGTATAACTAGGCGGACTTCTTCTTGCTGTCGGAGACCATCATGTAGACGGTGAGCACGACGGCGATGGCGGCGATCACAATGGCGCCGTAGAAGGACTGCTGATAGGCGGCGCTGCCGGCCTCGGCGTGATACAGCACGGCGGTGATGGGCTGGCTGATCCAGGTGGAAGCGGCATAGCCCAAAAACATGATGCCGTAGTTGACGCCGATGTTGCTGGTGCCAAAGGCGCCACCGGTGAGCGGCGGGTAGATGACGAGCAGAGCGCCAAAGCTAAAGCCGAGCAGGGCGAGCGCCACAAAGAACATGCTCTGCGTAAAGCTCATCGACATGATGACGAGTGCGACGATGGTGATGACAAGGCTGATGAGCAGCGACTTATAGGCGCCGAGCTTGTCGATGATCTGGCCAAAGGACAGGCGGCCAACCAAGTTGGCGCAGGTGTTGACGGAGACCACCACACCGCCGAGGGCGACGGCCGCGGCGCTCGTGGGGTCGGCGAAGAGCTGGACGGCGGCGATGGAGGCAACCTTACCCACGAGCAGGGTGCCCGCGGTGGCGGCAAAGGCGAAGGTGACGATGAGGACCCAGAAGCGCGGGGTCTTGACCATCTCGTCCGGGGTGAGGTCGCCGAAGGTGCCGGCGTGCGCACCGCCCTTGGGGGCCTCGAAGCCCTCGGGCAGCCAACCGGCCTCGGGGGCCTTCAGGAACAGCGCGGAGGCGGCGATTGTCACAAAGAAGATGACGCCGAGTGCCTTGAGGGCGCCAAAGATGCCCAAGCTCGGGATGAGCAGCGAGGCGAGCACCGGGGACAGCACGGCGGGGCCGGCGGTCGAAGCGGCCAGAGTGATGCCGGAGGCGAGACCCTTCTTGTCGATGAACCACTTTTGGCCGGTGGTGAGCGCCGGGTTGTAGCCCAGGCCGTTGCCGATGGCGGCGACAAGCGAGAACCACAGGTAGAACTGCCACGGCTCGGTGACGGTGCCGGACATGAACCAGCCCAGGCCGTAGCACGCGGCGGCGGCGATCACGACGTTGCGCGGGCCGATCTTGTCGGAGATGCGGCCGGCGAAGATGCCCGTCACGGCCATGATGGTCTGGAAGACGGGAAAAGCCCAGGTAAGGGCGCTCGACCACTCGGGGTAGACGGCGAGCAGGTTCTTGCTCACGACGGAATACAGCGCGATGGAGCTGATAAAGAACATGGTGACGCACGCGGCGGAAAGCACGACGGCGCGACCCTTGTTGGAGTTGGTGGAAGCCATTGGACTCTTTCTAATCGATACGGGGGAGGAGCGGTCGTGTCCGCGGGTCCTCCCTGTCAGGTTGGTTTACTGGTCGGTCGGCTTGGCGACGCCTGACTCATCGGACCAGAGCTCGACACCCTTGTTCTTAAGGTAGTTGTCGGCATAGGCGCGACGGCCGCCGGGCTTGGCGGTGAGGTCGCCCATCATGTTGGAGAAGCCACCGTCGACTTTGATGGCGTCGCCGGTGGTAAAGTCCGAGCGTTTGGACGCCAGGAACATGACGGCGTTGGCGATATCGCTGACCTCGCCGATGCGACGCGTGGCGATCAGGCGGCTGCGGCTCTTTTCGACCTCGGGGTCGGCGTAAAAGCTTGCCGACATCGGGGTCTTAACGAAGCAGGGCTCGACGCAGTTGGAGCGCACGCCGTAGGGGCCCCACTCGGCAGCCAGCATCTTGGACATCATGTTGACGCCGGCCTTGGTAGAGCTGTACACGCCCGAGAACGTCTCGGGGGAGTGGCTGGCGACGGTCGAGATATGCACTAGGCGGCCCTGACCGGCCTTGATCATCTCGCGACCAAAGCGCTGCGAGGTGATGAAGTAGCCGGTGAGGTTGACGTTGATGACCTCGTTCCAGTCGGAGAGCGGCAGGTCTTCCATAGCTGCGAAGCGCAGGATGCCGGCGGTGTTGACGAGAACGTCGACGCGGCCGAAGTCGGCGATGGTGGCGTCGACGGCTGCCTGAACCTCGGCCTCGTCGGTGGCGTTCATCTTGTAGCCCTCGGCGTGGATGCCAAACTCGGCGGCGAGGTCGGCGGCTGCGGCCTTGACCTTTTCCTCGTCCAGATCGAGCAGGACGACGCTGGCGCCGTTGCGGGCGAACTCACGGCAAATCTCGACGCCCATACCGCCGAGCGCGCCAGTCACGGCGCAGACATCGCCCTCGAGCTTAAGCCAATTGCTCATAGGAACTTCCCTTCTTGTGCCTCCCGATGGGTCGCTCCCATTAACCGACCCACGTGGTTTTCGCTGGTTATCGTATGCTTTGCATTTGCGCAGGTGAATTGCATATTTGTTAGAATGGCGTAAACCAATGGTTTATAGCTCGCAAGACGATGTGTCCTTAATTGAGTGTGTGACCTGCCAAAACGATCCCCTTTGGCAGTTCGTTGCCATACGTCTGGAAACAGGAGATTGACGTGTACGATCGACGACTTGAGGCCATATCGGCCGCCGCGGAGCTGGGAAGCTTCTCTCGGGCGGCGGCAGAATTGCGCGTTTCGACCCCGGCGCTCGTCAAGCAGGTGTCGGGTTTCGAGGCCGAGTTCGGCATCACGCTGTTCAAACGCTCGCACTCGGGCGTCAAGGTGACGCCGGCGGGCGCTCTGCTGGTGGATGACGCGCGCTCGATCATGCGGCAGTCCGAGGACGCGCTGCGCCGTGCCCGACGCGCGGCTGGCGATGGTGGTGCCGTGCGCCTAGGCGTGTCGATGATGTGCCCGGGGCGCCAAACGCTGTCGATGTGGTCGGGCATCCACGATCTGGAACCGTCGCTGCGATTTGAGATCGTGCCGGTAAGCGACCTCTATGACGAGCGCGAATCCGTCATGCGCAGCTTGGGCCGCGAGGTCGATGTGGTGCAGTCGAGTTTTTCGACCCCACGCTGGGGCGACGCCTGCCAAAAGCTCCGTATCGTCAACGTGCCGTTTTATATCGACCTGCCGCGCACGAGCCCGCTGGCGCGCAAGAATCGCATCACGGTTGCCGACCTGGAGGGTATGCGTCTGCGCGTACTACGCCACGGCAACGACGTCATGGATAGCCTACGCATCGATCTTTTGGCAGACGGCGGCGTGGACGTGATCGACGTGGACAGCTTTGATTTTGCGCTCTTTAACGAGGCGGAGGAAAAGGGCGACGCGGTGCTCACCTGCGGAGCGTGGTCGGGGGTGCATCCGGCCTTTGTAGGCGTGCCGTTCCTGTGCGGCCGCGAGGTGCCCGTCTTTCTGCACTACCCGCTCGAGCCCACCCTCCAAGTCCAAAAATTCGTCAACGCCATGGCCCAACTCCTCAACTAGCTCATTTGGGACGGGTTTAGCGGTCCTCGCGTTGCGGGTCGGCTGTCTCGGCTGCCTTTACGCGGTTCTTATCGACGTACATGTTTTTGTCGGCCTGAGAAAAGAGCTCACGCATCGTAGGCGGTTCATCAAAATCACTGGAAAGCGCATAGCCCACCGCATAGCTGATAGGCATGTCGGGATGAGTCTCGGAATACTCGTTCACGTTCGCGCGAACCCGAGCGAGACAGGACTCCACGGCAGCTCGATCGGTATCTCGCAGCACCGCGATAAACTCATCGCCGCCGTCGCGGCCCACAAAGCAGGTCTCCGACACCACGCGCCCCAGCTGCTGGGCAAAAGAACGGATGTATTCGTCGTCCTTCTCGTGGCCGAAGCTGTTATTGACCGTATGCAGATTGTTAAGGTCGAAGACGCACACCGCAACGGGCGCCTCCGCGGAGACAGGCTGCTCCTGCCCCAAGACCTCCTCGCACTTGTTCTTGTTGGGCAGTCCTGTGGCTTCGTCGAGATAGACTTTGTTCTGCAGTTCGCGATTGAGCGCGGCAGTTCGCACCGCGCGAACAAGTTCGACCGCAAAGGTCGCCACCAAGCCCATGATGTCGATGATCACCAGGCCCTCGAGATAGTTGAGCGCCGACGCCTTCTCCTGAGAGTAGTCCTCTGCGAGTCGCGTAGCATCGTCGCAAATGCCAAAGAACTCCTCGCTCATGGAGATGATGTCGGTGTTCTCATAGCCGACTTCGCGCACGCGGCTGATCTCGGCGCAAAGCTCATCATAATAATTTGCAAGCTCGGTCATTTTTACCTGATACTCATCGTCGTCGAGACGGACGAGGTTGAGGTCGTCACTTCCGTAACGCAAACCGTTAATGTATGAATCCACGGCTTTGAGCAGGTCATCTTGAGGCTGGCCCGCATCCTCGAGCTTAACGATTCGCTGCGTGGTACCGCGCACCAGACCGGCGTAGTTGACCACACGCGCCGTGCCCTGGATATCGGAGACGAGCAGCATAACATTGATGAAGAAGAAGATGAGAACTGCCGTGAGCACCATCATGAGCAGGCGCACCGCCTGGCCGGCCTTCTTGGCGACAGAAGTATTCACAAGTTCACTCCCCTAAATGACAAAAGAACAGGTAGCACGCAGTGTGCTGAAATTCATGGGTGGTTAACTCTACCATATGGGCCAGCAGCCTCAAACTGCAGCAGACGCTCGTCCAAATTGGCGTGACGCTTGCCTTGTTGTTCTTGACCTGGCCGCGCTATCGGACATGCTTCTGGTCTTGGATCACCATGGGAAAGCTCATCCCGTTTTGTGCGTCTAGAGTGGGATGCGGTTTCCCAAAGGTGCCGTTAGGGGAAACCACATCCCGGTTTATGCCCTTGAAATGGGATGTCGTTTCCCGGAGGGGGCCCAGCGGGAAACGGCATCCCATTCTGGGCCCGAAAAGTGGGATACGGTTTCCGGCCGGCATGAAAAAGCCTCCGCAGCTCGTGTGGCTGCGGAGGCTTTATTCGTTGCGGCGCATTGTGTTTGGGTCGCTGAGATGAGTCGATTTGCCCCGAAAGAGGAGGGCATTGACCTTAGGGTCATGCCCGACGAATGAGCGGCAAATCGGCCATCTCGGCGAGCCGAACTACTCCAGCTCAAACGCTCCGGTATAGAGCTGGTAGTAATACCCGCGCTTGGCAATCAGCTCGTCGTGGTTGCCGCGCTCGATGATGCGGCCGTGATCCAGACAGATGATCGCGTCGGAGTTGCGCACGGTGGACAGGCGGTGCGCGATGACAAACGTCGTGCGGCCTTCCATGAGCTTGTCCATGCCGGCTTGCACGATGGCCTCGGTGCGGGTATCGATGCTCGACGTGGCCTCGTCCAGGATCATCGCCGGCGGATCGGCGACGGCGGCGCGTGCGATCGAGATCAGCTGGCGCTGGCCCTGCGACAGCTGTGCGCCGTTGCCGGTGAGCATGGTGTCGTAGCCGTCGGGCAGGCGGGTGATAAAGTCGTCCGCGCCCGCGAGCTTGGCCGCCGCGATGCACTCCTCGTCGGTAGCGTCCAGATTGCCGTAGCGGATGTTATCCATCACGGTGCCGGTGAACAGGTTCACGTCCTGTAGCACGACGCCCAGCGAGCGGCGCAGGTCGGCCTTGCGGATCTTGTTGACGTTGATGCCGTCGTAGCGGATCTTGCCGTCGGCGATGTCGTAGAAGCGGTTGATGAGGTTGGTGATGGTCGTCTTACCGGCACCGGTGGCGCCGACAAACGCGACCTTCTGGCCCGGCTTGGCAAACACGGACACGCCGTGCAGCACCTCGTGGTCGGGCGTGTAGCCAAAGTCGACGTTGTCCATGACCAGGTCGCCACGCAGCGGCACGTACTCGATCTCGCCGGTTGCGCGGTGCGGATGTTTCCACGCCCACATGCCAGTGTGGTGGTCGGCCTCCTCGAGCTGCCAGGTATCGGGGTTCACCTGAGCGTTGACAAGCGTCACATAGCCTTCGTCGGCTTCGGGCTCCTCGTCGATGAGCTCAAAGATACGGTCGGCGCCGGCGAGGCCCATGACCACGGCGTTGATCTGCTGCGAGATCTGGCCGATCTGTCCACAGAACTGCTTGGTCATGTTGAGGAACGGCACCACGACGGCGATGGACAGCGCCATGCCCGAGATGCTCAGGTTGGGCACGCCCAGCGCTAGGAAAATGCCGCCGGCCAGTGCGACCAGCACGTAGAGCAGGTTGCCCAGGTTCATAAGGATGGGCATGAGGATGTTGGCGTACATGTTGGCCTTCTGCGAGACCTCGAAGAGCTTTTCGTTGCGCTCGTCAAAATCGGCTTCGGCGGCAGACTCGTGGCAGAATGCCTTGACGACCTTCTGGCCGTTCATGACTTCCTCGATATGGCCCTCGACAACGCCGAGCTCGGTCTGCTGCGCAATAAAGAAGCGCGCGGAGTTGGAGCCGAGCAGCTTGGTCATAAAGGTCATAAAGGCGACGCCGGCAATAATGACCAAGCACATCCACACGCTGTAGTACAGCATGATAAAGAACACCGTGACGATGACGATGACCGTCATGAGCAGGTTGGGCAGCGACTGGCTGATCATCTGGCGCAGCGTGTCGATGTCATTGGTGTAGTGGCTCATGATGTCGCCGCGCTGGTGCGTGTCGAAGTAGCGGATCGGCAGGTCCTGCATGCGGTTGAACATCTTCTCGCGCAGCTTCTCCAGCGAGCCCTGCGTGACGATGGCCATGGCGCGGTTCCAGAAGAGCGAGGACAGGATGCCGATGCCGTAGATGCAGGCGAGGGTGGTCACGAGCTGTGCGATCTTGGGCTGCGCGGCTCCCCAATCGCCCGACTGCCACGATTCGCTAATAATCTGCAGGGCGCTCTGAAGGAAGGTCGCGCCGATGGAGTTGATGATGGCGCAGAGCACCACGCCGGCGACGACGAGGGGCAAAAGCACGGGGTAAAAGCCAAAGAGCGTCTTGATGAGGCGCGACATGGTGCCGCCCTTGCGGTTGAGCGCGCGCTCGGCGGTCGTTGCCTTACTCATGTGCCTCGCCTCCTTCCTGGGTCTGAGCTTGCGTTACGGATGCCTCGGTGTCGGCCTCGACGGCCTCTTCGCCCTCGGCAGACATCTTGTTCTGCGAGGTAAAGGTCTCGCGGTAGATCTCGCTCGTCTTGAGCAGCTCGTCGTGGTTACCGATCTGCGCGATGCGGCCGCCCTCCATGACGATGATGCGGTCTGCGTCCTGCACGGAGCTAATGCGCTGGGCGATGATGAGCTTGGTCGTGTTGGGCAGATAGCTTGCCAGCCCTGCGCGAATCTTGGCGTCGGTCTTGGTGTCGACGGCGCTCGTGGAGTCGTCCAGGATCAAGATCTTGGGGCGACGCAGCAGGGCACGCGCAATGCACAGGCGCTGCTTCTGACCGCCGGAAACATTGGAGCCGCCCTGTTCGATCCAGGTGTCATAGCCCTTGGGGAAGCCGTCGACAAACTCGTCGGCGCAGGCCAGATGCGCGGCCTCGCGGACCTCTTCGTCGGTGGCGTTCGGGTCGCCCCAACGCAGGTTCTCGGCAATCGTGCCGCTAAACAGCACGTTTTTCTGCAGCACCATGGCCACCTGGTGGCGCAGGGCGTCCAAGTCGTAGTCGCGTACATCCACGCCGCCCACGCGCACGGTACCCTCGGTGGCGTCGTACAGGCGGGCGATGAGGTTTACGAGCGTGGACTTGGCCGAGCCGGTGCCGCCGATGATGCCGATGGTCTCGCCGCTCTTAATGTGCAGGTCGATATCGTCGAGCGCCTGGCGCTTCGCATGCGCGGAATACTTAAAGCTCACGTGGTCAAAGTCGATGGAGCCATCGGCGACCTCGAGCACGGGCTCGGCGGGATCGGCGATCGTGGGCTCGGCGGCCAGCACCTCGGTGATGCGGTGCGCCGATTCGTCGGCCATGGTCACCATGACAAAGATCATCGATAGCTGCATCAGGCTCATGAGGATTTGGAAGCCATAGGTAAAGATCGAGGAGAGCTGGCCCACGTCGAACAGCGTGCCCTGGCTCGTGATGATGAGCTTGGAGCCCAGGTAGATGATGACGACAAACGCGCCGTTGACGCAGATGTTCATCATGGGGTTGTTAAAGGCAAGCAGCTTCTCGGCGCGGGTGAAGTCCATCTGGACGTCGCGTGCGGCGGTCGCGAACTTCTCCTTCTCAAAGTCTTCGCGCACATAGCTCTTGACCACGCGCATGCCGGTGACGTTTTCCTCGACGGACTCGTTAAGGGCGTCGTACTTGTGGAACACGCGCGAGAAGATGGGACGCACCTTAAAGATGATAAAGAACAGCCCAAAGCCCAGCAGCGGAATGATGACCAGGTAGACCATGGCGACGCTGCCGCCCATGATAAATGCCATGGTAAAGGCGAAGATCAATACCAGCGGCGCGCGCACGGCGATACGGATGATCATCATAAAGGCCTGCTGCACGTTGTTGATATCGGTGGTCAGGCGCGTGACGAGCGAGGAGCTCGAGAACTCATCGATGTTGGCAAAGCTGAACGTCTGGATCTTGTAGAACAGGTCGTGACGCAGGTTCTTAGCGAAGCCGCAACTCGCATGGCTGCAGGTGACGCCGGCAGCGGCGCCAAAAGCAAGCGACGTCAGCGCGATGAGCACCAAAAAGCCCGCGGTGGGAAGCATTTCGGCTACGGTGGCGCCGTCTTTGATGGCGTCGATCAGGTTGGCAGTGATAAATGGAATCAGCATCTCGCAGAGCACCTCGCCAAGCACGAGCAATGGCGTGGCAACAGTGACTTTCATATAGTCGCGGATGCTGCCCATGAGGGTTTTAATCATCCAGTTCCTCCCAGGTTACACGGATTTTATCGAGCATTTCGGCGAGGTCCTCGCGCTCGTCGTGGGTGAGCGCGCTAAAGGCCTGCTCTCTAAAGCGAATGCGGGCTGCCTGGTCGATGCGGGCGTTTTCCCGGCCGGTTTCGGTCAGGCGAATGGTGAGCTGCCGTCGATCCTTGGGGTTACGGCTGCGCTCGATGAGGCCGTTGAGCTCGAGCTTGGACAGGATCTCGGAAAGCGACCCCGGCTTGAGGTCAAAGTGCATGCCGAGTTCCTGCTGCGACATCTCGCCGCCGGGTTGCTTGGCCAGCAGGCAGATGATGGGCGCCTTGCCGGACACGCCTCCGCCATGAAAATGCATGTAATGGCCGCAAAACCCAAGCCCATTGAGGATTCGCTTGGCAAGCTTGTCTTCTGAGCTAACCGCTTCGTGTGCATCCGCCGGCTGTGACGGGTCGCCGCCGGGCTCGTGCGAACAAAGGTTAAGAGGTTCATCGCACATGAATTAGTGTTGCTCCTTTCTTTAGTTAGGTAGTGGAATTGTTTTGTGCCTAACCAATCTAGGAGCATGAGAAACCAATGTCAAGGTACCAAACTTATTAAGTTACGGCGTTTTGCCAAACGCCGTAACCGCTCGACGCTGCAAGCGTTCCTAAGCGGCAATCTGACGTTCAATCGTCGGGCATGGCCGCAAGGCCTATGCCCCCCATTTCCGAAACCTTTCCGCAACAATGCGCTCTTCGCGACCCTGGCGACCGCTCACAACGCCTCCTGCGCTACACTTAGTCGCACTGTGGCGCTGCTGCGCCGTGCCCGAACCAAGGGAGACCCTCATGAAGAACACTCAGCTGCTGCTGATCAACGATATGTGCGGCTACGGCAAGGTCGCGCTTTCCGCCATGCTGCCGGTGCTGTCGCATATGGGCTATCGCATCCACAACCTGCCGACGGCCCTTGTTTCCGATACGCTCAACTACCCCAAGTTCTACATCCACGACACCACGGAGTACGTGCGCCAGAGTCTTGCCATCTGGGAGGAGCTCGGCTTTGAGTTCGACGCCATCTCGACCGGCTTTATCGTGACCGAGGAAGAGACGCGTATCATCTCGGACTTTTGCCACCGCCGTGCGCAAAAGGGCACCAAGGTGTTCGTCGACCCCATCATGGGCGACAACGGCAAGCTCTATGCGGGCGTGCCCGAGTCCACGATTGGCCTTATGCGGCACCTGCTGGAGTGCGCAGACTACGCGGTGCCCAATTATACCGAGGCGTGCCTGCTTGCCGATAGGCCTATCGCCGAGCAAATTACGCCCGATGAGGCTCGCGCCCTTGTGGACGCCGTGCGCGAGCTGGGTGCCAAGTCGGTGGTCATTACGAGCGCCGTGGTCAATGGCACGAACGCGGTTATCGGTTACGACCATGTAGCGGGGGAGTACTTTACGATTCCCTTTGAGCTCATTCCGGTCTATTTCCCGGGCACGGGTGACACGTTCTCGGCGGTGCTCGTCGGCCGCGTTATGGCAGGTTGGAGTTTGCAGCGCGCGACGTCCGATGCCATGCGCGTGGTGGCTGAGCTTATCGAGCGCAATGCCGACCAAGAGGATAAGTCGGCTGGCCTTCCCATCGAGGCCTGCCTGGACGTGATTGACCATGAGTAATGCTGGCGAGGGCGGCGCCAAGCCTGCGGGCGGGGGCAAGCCGCTCGGCGCGCCGCGTGGCAAGCGTCCGCGTATCCGCGTGAGCTGCGTGGACCAGCTGGGTGCGTGCCGCTGCCACCATGGTCACAAGCCGGGCGACGTCTTCGACTTTGACCGCGACCGCGGCAAGATGTGTGCCATGGCCTGCCATGTGGGCTTTCCCTATATCGATATCCTGCGCTATGGCGGAACCGTGCCCGGCAACGAGCCTGGTACGGCAAAGTTCTGCTGTCCCGAGGTCGATACGCTGAACGTCTGGCTTGCCGAGATCGTCGACGAGTAGTCGAGCGCAATGTGACAAAGGGACAGTTCTTTTGTCACATTCGCCGGTGGTGCCCCTTCTATTATGCTTGTAATCTCAAATCTCTGCATTTCATCCGATTTTAGGTTCTAAAAATTTTGCGTTTCATCGATAATCAAGCGTATAAAACTTTGCATTTAATTTGATGACACTGAGGGGAGAGCCTATGCTGCGCAGGAAAATAGCGGTAGAGCTGGAGCGTTGGCTGAAGTCTGCCGAGCAAAAGGCCTTATTCATTACGGGTTCTCGCCAGATTGGCAAAAGCTATTCGATTCGCGCATTTGGCAAAGCCAACCATGCAACCTACATCGAGCTTAACCTCATGGAAAACCGCCAGGCAAAAGATGCTCTTCTCGAGGCGCGGGATGCCGATGATTTCATCAGCAGGGTGACGCTTCTTTCGGGAAAGTCGATTGCACCAGGCAAAACGCTCGTGTTTATCGATGAGGTCCAAGAGGCCCCCGACATCATGACGATGGCAAAGTTCCTTGTTGAGGACGGGAGGTGCCGCTGGGCGTTTTCGGGGTCAATGCTCGGGACTCAGTTCAAGGGCGTCAGGTCCTATCCCGTGGGGTATGTCCACGAGCTTAGGATGTTCCCGCTCGATTTTGAGGAGTTTTGCTGGGCAACCGGGGTGAGCGAGGGGGCTCGCCAAACGATACGTAACGCGTGTATCAGCGAGAGGCCCATTCCTGATTACATTCATGACGCGATGATGGCAAACTTCAGGACCTATACCGTTGTCGGCGGAATGCCGGAGGTCGTGCAGCGTTTCCTTGACACGCAGGGCGACCTTGCCTCTGTTCGTCAGCTACAGTCAGAGCTCAACGAACAGTACCGACGGGATATTTCCAAGTATGCAAGCGGGCGTGCCCTTCAGGTGCAGAGCATCTACGATCAGCTCCCCATTATGCTTGAGGGCGAACACAAGCGTTTCGTGCTCAATTCCATTGACCCCAAGGCGCATTATGAGAAGTACCAGCGAGATTTTGTCTGGCTTGTCGATGCCGGCGTTGCTCTCAAAGCCGATATCGTAACCGAGCCAAAGTCGCCCCTGCTCAAGACGGCACGGCCATCGCAGTTCAAGCTATACCAATCGGATACGGGCATGTTGATGGCGCGCTACCCCGTTGGAGTCGCCCAAGCGGCGTATCTTGATAGCAAGGAGCCCAATCTGGGCGGCATTTACGAAAACGTGGTGGCCCAGCAGCTGGCTGCCCAAAATCGCCAGCTTTACTACTATCAGACAAAAAAGCGCGGTGAAGTGGACTTTGTGGTCGACGGACCGGATGGGACGGCTGTTCCGATCGAGGTTAAATCGGGCTCCTATTACCACGCGCACGCTGCGCTCGGTCATGTGCTTGATACGGCTGAATATGGCGTAAGGCTCGGGATTGTTTTCTCGAGAGGCAACGTTGAGCGCAACGGAGCGGTTCTCTATTTGCCGCTATATGCGACCTGGGCCCTTTCGGATGTTTTGGGCGACTCCTGCGCCGAGGGGATAAAGCTGGAGGTCAAGCCGGTCTAGGGCCGGTCCCGGATGTGGCAAAGGGACAGTCCCTTTGTCACATTCATGAGTGTGGATTTTCTCCCGTATAGAGCGCACTTGAACGCTCAAAGTGGGAGAAAATCTACGCTCGATTTATGCCGTGGGCGCGGTTCGTGCGCCCACGAACCTACAGCTGCTCGAGCATAGCGGTGCAACCGGCGAGCACATCGCGGTGGGTGGCATCGAAATTGCCGGTGTACCAGGGGTCGGCCACGTCGCCGGGGCGATCGGTCCAATCGAGCAGGCGCGAGATCTTGCCATCGGGGTCCTTGCCAAAGATACGGTGCAGGCCGCAGGCGTTCTCGTCGTCCATATAGACAATGTGGTCCCAGTCGCCATACTCCGCGCGACGCACCTGACGCGCGCGATGTGCGACGACGGGAATCCCGACCTCGCGTAGTTTGGCAATGGTGCCGTGGTGTGGCGGGTTGCCGATCTCCTCGGTCGAGGTCGCAGCGGAATCAATGACAAACTCGCCCGCGCGCCCGGCGCGCCGCACTAGCTCGGTAAACACGGACTCAGCCATCGTCGAGCGACAGATGTTCCCATGGCAGATAAACAGTACACGTTGCATATGCGGTTTCCTTTCGGTCGCCATCATCGAGCTCGAGTATCGCATCTACGCCTGCGCCCTTGCCCGCCTGCGCTCCCAGTGAGCCAATTTAATCGTCACCAGCGTAAGCACCCAGGCCACAAGCGAGAACGCGGCACCCACTGCGCCTACGTGCGCAATGCCAATGCTGCTTACCACGGCGCCGCCCACTGCGGTGCCAAACGAGATGCCGACGTTAAACGCCATGGGCTCAACCGAACTTGCGAGTACCATCGACTTGGGATGGCGGCTGCGTGCCACGTCCATGAAGTGCGTGATGCACGACACCGAGAACAAGTACATGAGCAGCGCCAAGCTAAAGACAAAGGCCAGCGCGAGCGGCATGGTGCCGCCCACAGCAAACAGCCCGAGTAACGCCGCAGCCTGCAGCACGAACGTCACAAGCAGCGCCTTCATGCCAAAGCGCGCATCGATCCATCCGCCCAGGATGTTCGAGATCAGGCAGAACACGCCGTAGGCCATGAGCGTGGTACTGGCTTCGACCGTGCCCATGCCCAGCACCTGCTCAAGATAAGGCGTCACGTAGCCATAGAAAACGTAGACCGACCCCACGCCAAACAAAAAGATGAGCATGCCGGTGACGATGCTCGGCTCGCGTAGCAGACCCGCCTGCTCGCGAAAGGTGGCGGGCTCGTCGGTTTGCCCAGCGCGCGGCATAAACATCACGAGCGCTCCGCAGATCAGAACGGCAAAGGCCAGCGTGCCGTACATGGCCACGTGCCAATCGAGCGTGTCGGCCACAAACTTGCCGATCGAAGTGACAAAGACCATCGCCACGGAAAACGCACCGTACACTACCGAGATGGCAAGCGAAGTTTGCTGCGGGGACAGCAGCTCGGGGATATACGTCACGCCCACGGCGAGCAGTGCGCCCGAGACGGAGCCCAAGATGATGCGCGAGGCGAACAGCACTTGAAAGTTGGGTGCCAGCGCCATGACCAGGTTGCCGAGCACAAAGACGATGCTATAGCACACGAGCAGCTGGTAGCGACGGAAGCGCCCCGTGCTGAGCGCAAGCACTGGCGTCGCGATGGCGTAGACAAGCGCAAACACGCTAATAAGTTGGCCTGCGGTGGCAAGCGATACGCCGAGTTCCGTCGCTAGGTCGCTTTCGATGCCGATGACCACGAACTCGGAGCAGCCGAGCGAGAATCCCAACAGCACGAGCAGCGCCAGGCAGAGCTTGGTGCGTGCGGGGGAGAGCGCGGCGGCAGTTGACTTACTTTTTGGCGTGGTTGCGGCGGTCAAGGTTGTCACTCCAATGTCGCATGAATAAGCGGGATTCAATCCCTGCAACTCTAACAGAATGTGACAAAGGGACAGTCTCTTTGTCACATGGAGAGCTTGCCTGTATAGTCGCAATACAGGCGAAGATGGTCTCAGGTACATCGCGGGCGACAGGAGATCCCATGGGTATGCACACGACAAAGGTTGCAGTGGGCGAGGGCAAGTTTGCGCTCGAGGCCCAGCTGACGGTGACGCCGCGAGGCATGGCGGTGTACGCCTGCTCGCCGGAGTTTGCGCACCTGGGCGCCACGGCGCAGGCCATTCTGCGCCCCGAGCCCGGCCGTACGGCGACGGTGAGCATCCTGGCCGTTCCGTGCCATCGAGACGAGATCCCGGCGCATGATATCGCGGCGGCGCTGGCCACGCGCTTTGGCGTGCCGGTAGTTGCAAGCACGGGCTTTCATGTTGAACAGGCGAGCGGGGACGACCTGCAGCGCGTGCTCAACACCACCAAGGAGCTCATCGTCGCGCTCGAGGAGGCCGCAGCCCGTGTTCTGCGCGCCGGCTGGGATGAGGGCGGCGCGGGTGCCGAGGTCGTGGCGGTCGATGCCGCGACCGGCGAGGCGCTTGGCCCCGTCGACCGCATCGAGGCCCATACCGGCGAGGGCATTTTGCATCAGGCGTTTCTGACGCTTTTGGCTGAGGGCCGGGGCGAAGACGCGCGCTTGCTGCTCTGTCGCCGCAGCCCGCTCAAGCGCTTGTGGGGTGGGGTGCTGGCCGATAGCTGTGCCGGCCATCCGCTCCCCGGGGAAGACGTCGCGGCCGCCACGGCGCGCCGCATCAACGAAGAGCTCGGCATTACGCGCGAGCCCGATCAGCTCGAGCACCTCGGACACGTGGTGTACCGCGAGGATCACGGCGACGGCCGCTGCGAGTGCGAGTGGTGCGAGGTCTACCTTGCCCATGTTGAGCCGGGCGAGCTGCATATCAACCAAGAGGAGATCTCGGAGGTGCGCCGCGTGGCCCCGTCCGAGCTCGACGGCTACCTGCAGGGTCATCCCGAGCAGCTGGCCCCCTGGCTCCGCGAGGCCCTCAGCGACCCATCCATCCGTACGGCCCTCGCTATGTAAAAAGACAGTCCCTTTGTCACATCCAAACCGTCACAACATTCGATGAAAATCTCGAAATCGAGGAAAAGCGTCGAATGTTGTGACGGTTTTCGTGTCCGGCGCGGGTGAGCTTCGGTGCTGTCTGGGGGTATAAGGCTAGCAAGTGTTTATTTGCGAGGCCTAAGGGGCGCCCCGTATGGATATCGATAACTTTGAATGGTGGTATAGCGAGGGCGAGGCTCCGGACGAGGGGTGGGACGAGCCCGCGTCGCGTGACGTGTCGAGCGACGAGGACGAGACCGGCAACGACGTCGCCGCCGACTCGGACGCCGCCCTCGACCCTGTCGAGCCTCTGACCTTCGAACAAGCTTGGGCCCAGGCCGAGGCAGACGAGGCCAAGGCCGACGCTACGGCCACGCTCGGCGAGCCAGCCGACATGTCGATCTCGCCGGCAAAGACCCCGCAGCTGCGTCACACGATCGACCCCGACAGCACGGCATCCTTCAGCATTCTCGACGTGCCCTCGCAGGGCGCCCAGGCGCCCGCGCCCACACGTCGCCCCAATCTGTCTCGCGAGGAAGATGCAGGACGTCGTTCTCCGCTCGGCCCCATCCTCATCGCCTTCATGGCCGGCGTTATCGCATGCTCGGTAATTGGAAACGTCTGGAGCCATGTCGAGCAGCAGCGAAAAGACGCCGCCAGGGTCGAGATGTCTGTCGAGCAATCGCTCGGCCGCACGCGCTCGGTACATGTGTCGGTCGAGGTCAAGGACGGCGCGACGTGGGACACCGCGCGCGGCGACAGCCAAATGCTCATTCACATCGTGGGGCGCACGCTCAAAGGGCAGACGATTGACGAGTATCAATACGTCAATTCCGCTGGTGACGGCATCGAGCTTAAGCCCGGCGACTACGAGCTCACCGTTGATGAACCGCCCGTCGCCACCGACGGCACGCGCTTCCGTGCCTCAAAGCGCATGGTTCCCGTGAGCTTTAACTCGCAGGCGCCCGATACGGTCGACAGCACACCGCAGGGCGGGTTCGACCTTTACGTAGATACCCAGTAGGCGCTCGCCGCTCATTCCGCTATGGCTACTCAATAATCGCCTGCCGTCCCGTCCCGCCGCCAAGAGTGGGACAATAGCCCTCGACACTATTGTTTACTTTTGGAGGAAGTAGCATGTCTACCGTCACTACCATCAAGCGCGGCAGCCTCACCGCGGCCATCGATTCCATGGGCGCCCAGCTCACGAGCCTTGCCCTCAACGGCAACGAGTATCTGTGGCAGGGCGACCCCGCCTTTTGGGGCAAGCATGCGCCCATCCTGTTCCCCATTGTGGGTTCGCTGCGCAACAACACGGCAACGTCTGCGGCCGGCACCTGCGAGATGCCGCGCCACGGACTCGCGCGCATCGTCGAGCACAAGCTGGTCGAGGTTTCGGAGGACGGCTCCTCGGTAACGTACGAGATCACCGACACGCCCGAGTCGCTCAAGGCCTTTCCGTTCCACTTTAAGCTCAACATGACCTATGCCCTGACTGGTGACGCCACACTTACCCAGACCTTTGCCGTCACCAATACCGGCGACGTGGACCTGCCGTTCTCGGTGGGCGGCCACCCCGCATTTAACGTACCTGCTCCCGGTGCTGAGGACGAGGCATTCGAGGATTACGAGCTGGCGTTTACCGAGGCTTGGACTAACGAGGCTCCCATCATCACGCCCGACGGTCTTATGACGTTCGAGGGCAGCTACAAGGCTCCCGATAACTCGGACGTGCTGCCCATCACGCACCGCAGCTTCGATAACGACGCCATCATGTTCACCGATACCCCGGGCTCCACGCTCACGCTGCGCGGCCGCAAGTCGGGTCACGGCGTCAAGATCGACTTTGAGGGCTTTAAGTACATTGGCGTGTGGTCTGCCGCCAACGACGCTCCGTTTGTGGCGCTCGAGCCCTGGACCGGTCACACCACCATGGACACCGAGGACGATGTCTTTGAGCACAAGGCCAACACCATCACCCTGGCCCCCGGCGCTACCGATAAACGCAGCTTTAGCGTCACCTTGCTCTAGAGGTTCCGCCGCTCGGTCGATGCCGCGCGCCGTCCAGAGCGATAATTTGTCATTCATAAGGCAAGGCATAGACCTTCTGGTCATGCCTTGCCTTTTTCATGCCACTTGTTCGCTCTGGACGTCGCTCGCCGGCATTGCCAAAACATCGACGTCCCCAATGACTACCGTGTGTCTATTAATTTTTCGAGCTTGTGCTGCGCCGCTGGTCGCTGGCGTATATCCTGTTAAGTCGTCAGCATACGATTCAACAGGGAAGGCAGATTATGCATTCTCCCCATCAACGCGACGCGCATCCACAGCCGGTGTGCAGCCGTCGTATCTTCTTAGGCAGTGCGTTTGCTGCGAGCGCTTCTGTCGTCGCCGGCGCACTTGCCGGTTGCCAGCGCCCCTCTACGCTGGAAGTAGTTCAGCCCACGACGGGCGGCGGTCGCGACGACCTGTCCGATTCCGTGATCGGCAAGGATAAGATCCGCATTGGCATGGAGGCGGCCTACGCCCCGTACAACTGGCAGGTCTCCGAAGCCAGCGAGTACACCATCCCCATCGACAACGTGCAGGGCGCCTATGCCGATGGTTACGACGTGCAGATCGCCAAGATCGTCTGCAAGGCCCTCGGTGGCGAGCCCGTTGCCGTCAAGCAGAGCTTCTCGGGTCTTATCGATTCGCTCAACAACGGCCAGATCGACCTCATCATTGCCGGCATGAGCGCCACGCCCGAGCGCGAGGAGTCCGTCGGCTTTTCCGACCCGTACTTCATTGGCTACTTTGGCCTGTTCGTAAAAGAGGGCTCGCCCTACCAAAATGCGACCAAGCTCAGCGACTTTAGCGGCGCAACGGTCCTCGGCCAAAAGGACACCATGCTCGATACCGTCATCGACGAGATCCCGGGCGTTGTCCACAAGAACCCGGTCGATTCGGTCCCCACGGTGTTTTCGAACCTGCTGCAGGGCACCTGCGACGCCGTGACCTACAATACCGAGAACGAGAAGGGCTATATGGCCCAAAACCCGGGTATCGTGCCGATTCGATTTGCCGAGGGCGAGGGCTTTAAGCAGGAAGTCACGGCAAACGTCGGCTGCCGCAAGGGCTCGGATAAGCTGCTTAAGCTCATCGACAAGACACTCAAGGGCATTAGCCAAGAGGAGCGCGACCAAATGTGGGACGCGTGCCTCGACCGTCAGCCGGCATAGGGAGGCAGCATGAAAACCATTAATCGTCTGGCCTCCTTTATCAAGGCCGACCACCGTTATGTATACCTGGGCACGAGCGTCATCGCGGCGCTCGGCCTGGCGTTTAGCCAGCGCAACCCCACGCCGATGAGTTTCTTGGCCCCCACCGGTATCTTCCAGGATTGCCTTTGGGCGATTCTTTGGGCCTGGCTCGTCGTGTCGGCGGCGGCGTTGGTCACCAAGCTCATGCACTGGAACGACTATCGCGAAAAGTCGCCGTTTGCTTCCGAGCGCTTCCGTCGCGGCGCGCGCCTGGGCAGTTATGTTGTCGTTGCTATTGCGGCGATCTTCTTTGTCGACCGCTGCGTCATGTCGTTTATCGACCTGGTGCAGGTGAGCATTGTCTCGGATTCCAACCCCAGCGACTTTTTGTCGAGCCTGGTCTACATGACCTACAAGAGCGGGGACTTCTTCATTCGCGGTATCGAGATCACCATCGCGCTTGCCACCTTCGGCACCGTCATCGCATTCTTCCTGGCGCTGCTCTTCGTGTTCCTACGCATTCAGACGTTCGACCGCGTGGATAACGACCTGGTGCGCTTCTTTAAGAGTATCGGCCGCGGCTTTGCGACCGTCTACTCCACCATCGTGCGCGGCACGCCCATGATGGTCCAGGGCCTGCTCATCTATTACGCGGGCTTCACCGTTTTGCGCGGCATGGGCTTCGAGACCGCCCAGGCCAACCAGATCTGGAGCACCTTCACCGCCGGCCTCGTCACCATCTCGCTCAACTCCACCGCCTACATGATGGAGGTCCTGCGCGGCGGCATCGAGTCCATCGATCCCGGCCAGGCCGAGGCAGCACGCTCGCTGGGCCTGTCGCAGTGGCAAGCTATGCGCAAAGTCGTGTTCCCCCAGGGCATTAAAAACGCGATTCCGGCGCTCACCAACGAGCTCATCATCAACATCAAGGATTCGTCGGTGCTCTCGGTCATCGGCGTGTTTGACCTCATGTACGCCACCACCACCGTCGCCGGCGTGTACTACCGCCAGATGGAGGTCTACTGCGTGGCGCTCGTGGTCTACCTGATCCTGACGCTCGTGGCGAGCCGCCTGCTCGAGGCCTTTGGCAAAAAGCTCGGCGCCGAGGCTCCGGTCACGCTGCCCAGCTCCAACTAGGCTCAAGACGAGGAGAATCATCATGGCAGATACCGCCACTACCGGCACCGCGGCCGCCGCACAGACCAATGAGCCGCTCATCCGCGTCGAGGGCCTGCGCAAGAGCTTTGGCTCGCTCGAGGTGCTCAAGGGCATCGACCTGTCCGTTAACCCCGGCGAGGTCGTCACCATTATCGGCGCCTCAGGCTCGGGCAAATCGACCTTTCTGCGCTGCCTCAACCTGCTCGAGACTCCGGACGCGGGCCATATCTGGTTCCACGGCCAGGACCTTACGGCCGAGCGCTGCAACATTAACAAGCTGCGTGAGGACATCGGCATGGTGTTCCAGGGCTTTAACCTGTTCAACAACATGGATGTGCTCGACAACTGCACGCTCGCGCCCGTCACGCTCAAAAAGATGAGCAAGACCGAGGCCGAGAAGGTCGCGATGGAGCATCTGACGAGCGTGGGGCTCGAGAAGTTCGCGCACGCCGCCGTGGGTCGCCTGTCCGGCGGCCAAAAGCAGCGCGTGGCCATCGCTCGTGCCCTATGCATGAATCCGCAGATCATGCTGTTCGACGAGCCGACCTCCGCACTCGACCCCGAGATCGTGGGCGAGGTGCTCGAGGTCATGCGCAAGCTCGCGGCCGACGGCATGACCATGGTCGTCGTCACGCACGAGATGGCCTTTGCCCGCACGGTGTCCGACCGCGTGGTCTTTATGGACAAGGGCGTGGTGCTCGAGGATGCCGCGCCGGCCGAGCTCTTCGGCAACCCCAAACATCAGCGCACGCGCGAGTTCCTCTCGCGTTATCTCGAGGACAAATAACCGACCGCAAACGCTTATGTGGCAGGGCCGCTCCCGTGGGGCGGCCCTTGTCGTCACAATCGAAAGGATGTCATGGCCGAGGTTTGGCGCTTTTTTGCGCATGAGGATGATTTTGCCGATCTGGACGAGGCTAGTGCGTGCGAGCGCCTGGGCCGCGTGCTGTCGTTTCTGACCATCTCGAGTATGGATGCCGAGGCGGTGAACTGGCAGCCGTTCGACGACCTGCGCGCGTATATGCAGCAGGCTTGGCCGCACGTATTTACGGCGGGTAAGGTCGAGCTTATCGACCATTCGCTATTGGTGACGCTTAGCGGTTCCGACCCTGCCCTCAAACCCGTCATGCTCATGGGCCACATGGACGTGGTTCCCGTGGTACCCGGCACCGAGGCTGACTGGACGCATGTCCCCTTTAGCGGACATGTGGACGACACCTACATTTGGGGTCGCGGCGCCATCGATATGAAAGACCAGGTCGCAGGCATTCTCGAGGCGGTTGAGTATGCGCTCGCACACGGCTGGGAGCACGAGCGCACCCTGCTGCTGGCTTTTGGCCAGGACGAGGAAACCACGCAGTTCGGTGCGGGTGCCATCGGCCGCGTGCTCGAAGAGCGCGGCATTGAGCTTGAGTACCTGATCGACGAGGGCGACTACCGCATCGTTCCGGCTGCCGAGTACGGCGCGGGCGAGGGCTGGCTTATGCATGCCGATCTCGCGGAGAAGGGCTACGCCGATATCGTGTTGAGGACGCGTAGCGAGGGCGGGCATTCCTCCAACCCCTACGGGGGCACTTCACTCGAGGTGCTCAGCCGTGCCATCACCGCAATCTGCGATATCGAGTGGCCGACGCGCGTGACCGACTTGCTTGCCGCCCAACTCGTCGAGTTGGGGCTCTACACGGCCGATGAAATTGCCGCCAACGGGGATGCCATTGTCCGCGATTGCCTCGCCAGCAAAAAGCTCTATCCGCTGGTGACGACCACCTGCGCGCCCACGCAGATCGAGGGTGGCAGCACCGGCGCCAACGTAATGCCGCAGGATATGTGGGCCAACATTAACTTCCGCATGCTCGAGGGCACGAGCGTGGCCGACGTTGTGGCGCGCTGCCGTGAGGCGGTTGCCGGGGCGGACCTTGCCGGTCGTGTCGAAGTGGAGCTGGGCCCCGGCAGCTCCGAACCCTCGCCGTCCCCGCGCATCGGTGGTCCCGGTCTCGAGGCGGTTCGCTCCATCGCCGTCCGCTATTTCCGTGATCCAAAGGGGATGGAGGAAAACGGATCATTCGAGCCAGTGGCAATTGTGCCCTCGACCGTGATCGGTGCGACCGACGCTGCCAACTACCAGCACATTTGCCCTGAGTGCATTCGCTTCTCGGCCTTTGTGGTTGATGACGACGAGTGTGATCGCGGCGTCCACGGCACCAACGAGCGCATCACCCGCCGCGCCTACCTCCAGGGTGTCCGCTTCCTCATCGCCCTGCTCCACAAGCTCTAGAATCTGACAAAGGGACTGTCCCTTTGTCAGATTCCGTGCGGGTTATATGCAGGTTTGCCTGCGCACGCTATCATATATGGGTTAGACCGCAATTATGTACCCCATACGCGAAGGGATGCGCATGTATCTGAAGATCGACATGTTCTAGCTGGGCTTACCCCCGCAGCGGCGCCCCGCGCCCCATCAATTCTGCCGATTTTCACCTTCACGCATATAAAGGAGTCCGTCATGCGCGACAAGCTCGAAAAGATCATCAAGGCCTACGAGGAGCTCGAGAAGAAGCTTTCCGACCCGGCCGTCGCCTCCGATATCAAGGAGTTCACGCGTCTCAACAAGGAGTACGCGCACCAGTCCGACCTCATTGCTGCCTCGCGCGAGTACATCGGCGCGCTCGATGACATCGAGGCTGCCAAGGAAATGCTGCACGATACCACTGATGCCGATGAGAAGGAGATGCTCCAGATGGACATCTCCGAAAACGAGGCCAAGCTTCCCCAGCTCGAGGAAGACATCAAGTACATGCTCATTCCGAGCGACCCCAACGACGACAAGAACACCATCGTCGAGATTCGCTCCGCCGCCGGTGGCGACGAGGCGGCCATCTTTGCCGGCGACCTGTACAAGATGTATCAGCGCTTTTGCGAGTCGCGCGGCTGGAAGACCACCGTGCTCGACTCCAGCCCCAGCGAGGCCGGTGGCTTTAAGTCCATTGAGTTCAAGGTCGAGGGCGACCGCGTCTACTCCGTTATGAAGTTCGAGTCCGGCGTGCACCGCGTCCAGCGCGTTCCCAAGACTGAGTCCCAGGGCCGCATTCAGACCTCCACGGCTACCGTCGCCGTACTTCCCGAGGCCGAGGAGATCGACGTCCAGATCAACCAGTCCGACCTGCGCATCGACACCTACTGCGCCTCCGGCCCTGGCGGTCAGTGCGTTAACACCACCTACTCCGCCGTGCGCATCACCCACCTGCCCACCAACACCGTGGTGCAGTCGCAGGAGCAGCGTTCCCAGATCCAGAACCGCGAGGTCTGCATGCAGATGCTGCGCGCCCGTCTGTACGAGATGGAACTCGAGAAGCAGCAGGCAGAGCTCGGTGCCGAGCGCCAAAGCCAGATCGGCCACGGCAACCGTTCCGAGAAGATCCGTACCTACAACCAGCCCCAGGACCGCGTGACCGATCACCGCATCGGTTTCAACTCCACCTATAACGGCGTCCTTCTGGGCGATCAACTCGGCACCGTCATCGAGGCGCTCGCCGCCGCCGAGCGAGCCGAGAAGCTGGCACAGGCCGTGTAGTAGGTTCCGCCGTTCTACCGAACGGCGGACCGGCCGACGCTGCGCGGGCCGCATTTGGACAATCTGACGTTCAACTTCAAGGGCGCGACCAGAAGGTCAGCGCCCTTTCGTTTCACGTCACCTTGTCTCAAATGCGACCCGCTCGCTGTCCGTCCTCTACCTGCGGCGCTGCCTTGCTCCGGATGCGGTATGCTCAACCTGCGGCGCCTTAGAGGTAGTCATTGGGGACGTTCTTAAATGACTAGGTTGGGCACATTGCTTTGAGATGTTATTCAATCGGCTTTGATGGCCATGAAGCCGGCTACCTGCTCAAAGAAATTAGCGGCATTTATCTGCTATTGAAAATAATGCTCAAAAAATCGTTCAAGAAGTCGCAGTGCATTTTTTGGTGCGTCGCGCGTCAAGTGATTTGGCTAGTTCTTGGTTAGATATTGGTCAGTTTTGGGGCAACCTTGCCAAAAGCTTGACGAATGCAAATCTAGACGTCGGCGAATGAACACTTTGAGCGAGCTCGGTGCAAAATTCTGGGCTGATTCTCGATAATCGTCTTCAATCGTCCCTTGCCAAGCGCTGGCCTCGCGTACAATCTGCTCCGACATTCGCGCGCCGTCCGGCGCTTAAGAGGGGAGGGCCCCATGGCAAACGAGATTTGGACCATCAAGCGTTGTCTCGAGTGGACCAAGGAGTACCTGGCCGAGCGCGGCGAGGAGCACCCCCGTCTTTCTGCCGAGTGGCTGCTCTGCGCTGCCACGGGTTTGGCACGCATCGACTTATATATGCGCATGGACGAGACGCTTAACGCGGCTCAGCTCGAGACCATGCACGCGGCCGTTGTTCGTCGCGCTAAAGGTGAACCGCTGCAGTACATCACCGGCAGCACGCAGTTTCGCATGATCGACGTCGCGTGCGCCCCCGGCGTGCTCATTCCGCGTCCCGAGACCGAGATGCTCGTCGAGGAAGTTCTGAACTATCTGGATGCCGAGGTGCTGAGCCCCGAGGCCGCTGCCCGCCAGCGCGTGGAGCTGCCTTGGAACGATGAGGTCGAGCAGGCCCGCAAAGCCGAGGCGGCGCTGGCTGACGAACGCGCGGCCGCCGAGCGCCGTGCCGCCAACCTGACGGCCGCCGATGAGGCTGCGCTGGGTAGCGACGTGCTCGGTAGCCGCGCCTATGCCGAGGAACTGGCCGACCGCGAGGCCGAGGAAGCCGCCGCGCAGGCAGCAGAAGCCGAAGCGGCAGAAGCAGAGGCCATGGAAACCCCCGAGCCCGAGCTCGACGAATACGGCATCGCCATTGAGGACAACGACCAACAGGCGACTCCCGCGCAAGATGCCGCCGAGGCCAACGTATCTGCCCCAGCCGAGCCCCGCACTGCCCGCGTTCTCGAGGTCGGCTGCGGCACGGGCTGCATTTCGCTCTCCCTTGCCTGGGAGCGCCGCGGGCACGTTACCTGCACTGCTACCGATATCGAGCCGCGCGCCATCGACCTTGCTACCAAAAACCGCGATGCGCTTGGCCTCACGTCCGACGAGGTCGCCTTCAGCCTCACAAACCTGGTGAGCTCCATTCCCCGCGAAGAGTGGGGCACCTTTGACGTACTCGTCTCCAACCCGCCCTACATCCCCACCGATGTCATGCGCTCGCTGCCGCATGAGGTCAAGGACTTTGAGCCCGATCTGGCGCTCGAGGGCGGTGCCGACGGTCTCGATATCTTCCGCCGCCTGCTCAACGCGGCGCCCTACATGCTGCGTGCCGGCGGCCTGTTTGCCTGCGAGCTCTACGAGGGCGCGCTCGACGCCGCGGCCGAGCTCTGTCGTCAAGCAGGCCTTTCGGACGTGCGTATCGTCCACGACCTCACCGATCGTCCCCGCATCGTTCGAGCCATCGTCACCGAGCCCAAACAGCGTATTTAAGCTGAATAAATAGACATTTGCGCAAGTTTGTCCTTGCAATATACCGTAAAACTTCTACTATAGAAGGAGAAAGGTATGTCAAATCAGCTGCATCGGTACCGTATCGTGCTTGATTACATTGAACCTTGGCTTGATGAGCAGGATGAAGCTACGCTGAAGCAGATTTATGCAGACCTTTTGGTGCTCGAGAAGGAAGGTCCCAGCCTTGGTCGTCCGCTGGTTGACCGCGTAAAGGGCTCGAAGCTTCATCATTTAAAGGAGCTGAGAGTGACGTCGTGTGGTGGGCAGGTGATTCGCATCCTCTTCGCCTTTGACCCCAAGCGCCAGGCGGTATTGCTATTGGCGGGTGATAAGTCGCGAGCGGGATCGTCAAGGGCAAAATGGAACGGTTGGTATGCGATCAACATTCCAAGGGCCGAGCAAATATACCGTCGCCACGTAAGGAGGCTCGATCGAGATGGAACTGCATGAGTATATGGAATCTCGCGGGATAACACGCGACTCCATTACCGCCGAGCAGGAGAGGACTCGCGATCGTATCGAAGCCTATAAGCTTGCTCAGATTCGCAGGTTAAAAGATCTAACACAGGCGTCGGTCGCCCAGTTGATGGGCGTTTCTCAAAAACGTGTATCCGAGCTCGAGCGTGGGGAGTTGGGTTCGATGAGGCTCGACACGCTGAGCAGGTACGCAGAGAGCCTCGGCGGAAAACTGGTTGCAAGCATCGAGTTTCCCGATCGTACCGTTACGCTTGCGCGCTAAAAATCTTCAATTAACCCCCTCACTTTCACCGACTACTAGAGCCGCTCACCAAACCAACATGCGCTCTGGGCAAATAGGTTGAATGTTTCGTGCGAGAATGCCCCACAGTAAACAAACTTGCACCGGAGCGTAAGGGGCTGGCATACACATGCAGACGGTCTATCGGGTATACGAGGGAACGCGCGAGCCGCATCGGCTTGCCGTCGAGCGCACGGCCGAGGTGCTCGGCCGCGGCGGCCTGGCCTTGATTCCGACCGAGACCGTCTACGGTGTCGCCGTGGCAGTCAACGCCTTCTCGGACGCCGTGCCCCAAGATACAAGCGAATTCCCATCGTGGCCGCGCGATCCGCATGCCACCGTTAACGGCGCCGCGGTCCCTGCGCTTGGTACTGGCTACCGCCGCATCTTTACCCTCAAGCAGCGCAAGCTCACCCAAACGGTCGCCTGGCTGGTCGATGGCGTCGAGGCACTCGACCGCTATGGCGTTGATATCCCGGAAGATGCCCGCGTGCTTGCCCGACGATGCTGGCCGGGCGCCCTGACCATCGTGGTCAAGGCAGCCCCCTGCGTGCCGACCTTTATGCGCGCTGCCGACGACACCGTGGCCCTGCGCGCTTCGGCCTCTCCCGTGGTCCAAGCGCTCATTCGCGCCTGCGGCAGTCCCCTTGCCTGCACGAGCGCCAACACGCACGGCGCGCCCTCGCCGGCAAGCTTTGCCGCCGTCGAGGGCCGCATCCTGGAGGGGGTCGATGTTGCCGTCGACGCCGGTGAGACCCCGTGTCGCGACGCCTCGACCATCGTGTCGTTCCAGCACGGCGGGCTCCAGATCCTGCGCCAAGGCGCACTTCCCGCATCAGAGATCGAACGGGTCCTGTCCGACCCGATGCAATAGAAAGGTGTAAGCGATGTCGTTGAATCTGGGCAGCCTGGGCATGGAAGATGCCTCGTTTAACTTTGGCGGTTCCTACATCATGGCGCTCGACTGCGGCACCACCTCGGTACTTGCGACCATCGTCGACGAGTACGGCTGCATCGTCGCGCAGGCACGTCGTAGCGTCAAAACCAGCTTCCCACGTCCCGGTTGGATAGAGCAAGACCCCATGGAGGTGCTTGCCAGCCAGATCGGCGTGATGATGGAGGTCCAGTTTAAGAGCGGCATCCATTCTGACCGCATCGCCGCCATCGGTATCTCCAACCAGCGCGAGACCACGGTGGTCTGGGACCGCGTGAGCGGCCAGCCCATCTATAACGCCATCGTATGGCAGTGCCGTCGTACCGCGCCGGCGATCGACGCGTTGGTTGAACAGGGTTGCGAGGAGCTGGTGCGCTCCCGCACGGGACTCACACTCGATCCGTATTTCTCGGCTTCCAAGGTGCAGTGGATCCTCGACAACGTCGACGGTGCGCGTGAGAGTGCGGCGGCGGGCGACCTCATGTTCGGCACCATCGACACCTGGCTCATCTACAACCTCACCGGCAGTCAGGTCTTTGCCACCGACTACACCAATGCCAGCCGCACGGCGCTCTTTAATATCCATACACTCGATTGGGACGACGACCTGCTGGCGCTCTTTGACGTTCCACGTTCCATGATGCCCGAGGTTCGTTGGAGCTCGGGCGACTACGGTCGCGTCGCGAGCGACATCATGACCAACATGCCGCCCATCATGGGCGTGGCGGGCGATCAGCAGGCGTCGCTGTTCGGCCACTGCTGCTTCCATCCCGGCCAGACCAAAAACACCTATGGCACGGGTTGCTTTATGCTCATGAACACCGGCGACGAGGTCGTCGAATCCAAGAACGGTCTGGTCTCCACGATCGGTATCGCCGCGGACGGCAAGATCAGCTATGCGCTCGAGGGTTCTATCTTTGCCGCCGGTTCCACCATGAACTGGCTGCGCAACAACATGGGCATCATCTCGAGCGTGAGCGAGTCGGCACAACTTGCCGCTTCGATTAGCGACAACGAGGGCTGCTACTTCGTTCCCGCCTTTGCGGGTTTGGGTGCTCCCTGGTGGGACCCGCATGCCCGCGGTATCGTATGCGGTCTGACCGGCGCCTCGAGCCGTGCGACCATCGTACGTGCCGCCTGCGAATCCATGGCATATCAGAGCTACGACGTGCTGCGCGCCATGGAGCAGGACGTGGGGCTTTCGATCGAGCGCCTGTCTGTCGATGGCGGTGCCTCGCGCAACGAGTTCATCATGCAATTCCAGGCCGACCTGCTGGATATCCCCGTGCTGCAATGCGAGACGGTGGAGACCACGGCAATCGGTGCCGCGTACTTGGCGGGTCTTGCCGTCGGCTATTGGGAAGACCTTGAAGAGCTGGAGCAAAATGCCCAGATCGTTAGGACCTTCCTTCCCCACATGTCCGCCGAGCGCCGCGAGCAAAACCTTGCGGGCTGGCGTGATGCAGTCAGGCGCTCGCTCAGCACCTCACAGTAGGGCTGCGATGGGCTGCTCGATACAACAAACCGCTAAACTTATGCATGGCGTGCGGCGGCAACATTGCTGCACGCCTTGTCAGCAAGGCCGTTTTGCGGCCGCAACGAAAGGGGCAATCAATCCATGACCGTCACCTACGATGCGTCCCGTGTGACGCTTGTCGATCACCCGCTCGTCCAGCACAAGCTGTCGATCCTGCGCGACAAAAACACCGGCACCTACCAGTTCCGTCAGCTCGTGCGCGAACTCGCACTTTTTGACGGCTACGAGGCCATGCGCGACCTGCCTATGGAAGACGTCGAGGTCGAGACCCCCATCACTACCGCCACGTTCAAACAGCTCGCCGGCAAGAAACTCGCCATCGTGCCCATCCTGCGTGCGGGCCTTGGCATGGTCGACGGCATTCTCGACCTGGTGCCCTCCGCTCGCGTGGGCCACATCGGCATGGAGCGCGACGAGGTCACCCACGAGCCGCACGAGTATTACTGCAAGATGCCCAAGGATATCGACCAGCGCATCTGCCTGGTCGTCGACCCCATGCTCGCCACGGGCGGTTCGGCCGAGATGGCCATTAGCTACCTGCGCGAGCGCGGTGTCAAGGACATCCGCATGCTGTGCATCGTCGCCGCGCCCGAGGGCCTCAAGTCACTGACCGAAAAGGACCCCGACGTACATATTTATACGTGCGCCATCGACGACCAACTCAACGAGGCCGCCTACATCGTTCCCGGCCTCGGCGACGCCGGCGACCGCATCTACGGCACGCTGTAATCTCTGGGCCATACCGGCTAACGTCGAAAATACGAAGAAATGGTGCGCGCGGGCGAGCAAAAGACGTCCACGCGCGCTCCTGTTAACGGACGTTTTGCCCTGCAGGGTTCGAGAAAAACGTATTACCGTACCTGCGGCATAAAGAAGGTCTTAAGAAAACGAACAGGTGCGTATTAACCGATGCTTTTTCGGTTGTACTTTAGCGATTGGCTCGTACAATAGTCACCAATGTTTGGCGGGAACTGTTCTGTGAGGCGTTAAAAAAGGAAAGTGAGGACGCCAATGTTTCAGATAGCCGATCTGCTCGCTATCGTTGCAGGCGCCATCGCGGGCGCAATTGCCTTCCTTCCCTTTGTCTTTACGCTCAAGCCGGTTCTTGACGATAAACAGAATGCGGACATGCTCAAGGGTATGGTGAGTCTGGCGGTCTCGGCAATCGCCCTGCTCGTCTTTACCTTGGTTGTGTTTGTGTTGTTCGGAGAGGCATTTCGCATGTTCCTCCTGGGCGAGGCGATCGGCTTCGTGGCCTTTATGGCCGCCTGCGCGGTTCGCGTCGCCAAGGCGCTGCGAGATCCTCATGAGGTCGAAAGGTAAGTCGTGGAAATTTTTGAAAAGCTGCCTGATGAGATTAATCATCTGGTCAGCGAGTTCAGCTCCACCCCTGTCGTGGGCGATCTGAGCTGCGGCATCACGCAGTACTCGTTTTGGCTGATCGTCTCCACGATCGTGCTCCTGATCGTCCTGGCCGTGTTCAAGAAGAAGCAGACTTTGGTTCCCAAGGGCTTCTTCGTCAACGGTTTCGAGTACATCATCGAGTACGTCGAGAACGATATCGGCAAGGGCGTCGTGGGCGAGAACTGGAAGAAGCACTTCCCGTTCCTGTGCTCGCTTTTCCTGTTCATCCTGATCAACAACATGATCGGCCTGATTCCGGGAATGAAGCCCGGCACCGGCGCAATCGGCTCCACCGCCGCGCTCGCCATCTTCGCCTTCGTGTACTTCATCTACTACGGATGCAAGGCTCACGGCGTGATCGGCTACATCAAGAGCCTCGCCCCGCAGGGCGTGAGCTTCCCGATGAACGTGCTCGTGTGGGTCGTCGAGCTTTTCTCGACCTTCCTGCGCCTCATCACGCTCGCCGTCCGTCTGTTCTGCAACATGTTCGCAGGACACGTGGTCATGGGCTCGTTCGCCATCATGGCGAGCATGTTCATGCAGCCGCTGCTTCAGCAGGTTTCCGCGGCCCACGCCGTCGGCGCCCTGCCTTCGCTGGCCTGGCTTGCCATCCTCATCCTGATCTATGCGATCGAGCTTGTGGTCGGCGCCATCCAGGCTTACGTCTTCACGGTCCTTACCGCCGTGTATGTCTCCGAGGCAGAGGAGGTCGCGGAGGAGGAGTAGTCTTCCGTTCGCGCCTTAAAGGTAAGGCAATTCGTTAAACCGCCGGTGCCCGTACCCATGGAGCCCGGCAGTTATAAAAAGGTTATCCTGCGTGAAATAAGACACGCACGACAAAGGAGGAATCGTGGGAGTTATCGGTTACGGTCTCGGTGTTATCGGCGCTGGTCTTGCTATCGGCCTGTCTGCTCTGGGTGCTACGGGTGCTATGGCCCGTCAGCCTGAGGTCCAGGGCCGCGTGTTCACCGTCTTCATCATGGGCTCCGCCTTCGGCGAGGCTCTGGCTCTGATCGGCTTCGTTGTCGCGCTGATCGTTAAATAGCACGGAGCGTCAAGTATGAATCTTTCATCCCAGAAGAGCGCGATCGCACTCTCCGCGTTCGCGGCCGCGCTGCTCATGCCGGTTTCCGCGTTCGCCGAGGACGGCGCCGCCGGTGCGGACATCCTCATCCCTAAGATGGCGGAGTTCATCCCGGCGCTTATCGCCTTCCTGATTATCTGGATCGTGCTGGCCAAGGTCGCCCTGCCGGGCATCATGAAAACCATGGAGGAGCGCGGCAAGAAGATCGAGGAGAGCCTCGACGAGGCCGAGAAGACCAAGCAGGAGGCTATCGCCAAGCGCTCTGAGTCCGACTCGATCGTCACCGACGCCCGTCGTCAGGCTGCCGACATTGTTCTCGAGGCCCGTAAGGACGCCGAGTCCGAGCGCGCCCGTATCATCGAGGCTGCTCACGAGGAGGCCGAGGAGATCATCGCCAAGGCTCATACGACCGTCGAGGACGAGCGCAAGTCCATCTACGCCGGTGCCGCGAGCTCCATCGCCGACCTGTCCGTTGCCGTCGCCACCAAGATCGTGGGCGAGGCACTCGAGGACGAGGCCGAGCAGAAGAAGCTCATCGAGCGCTACATCCAGGAAGCAGGTAGCCTGAATGCCGACTAGCCGCTATCAGGACAAGGTGCTCGAGACCTACGCGCGCTCCCTTCTGGAAGCCGCTAAGGCCGAGAACCATGTGTTCGAGGACCTCGAGATGATCGAGCGCCTGGCTTCTGCCAGCCCCGAGATCATCGCCGTGCTCGACACCATGTCCAAGCGCGACCAGCTCGACCTTCTTCCCAAGGTGGCAGCTGCCTTTAAGTATGTTGCCGAGGAAGACGAGGATGTAGTGGGCGTGACCGTCACCACGGCGATCCCGCTCGACGACGAGCTGCGTCAAACCATCACTAAGAAATGCGAGCAGGACTTCGGCCGCAAGGTATTCCTTATCGAGCAGGTTGACCCGTCTATCGTGGGCGGCCTGGTGCTCGAGGCCCGCGGCGAGCGTCGTGACATTTCCGTCAAGACGCAGCTGCGCATCGCGCAGGAGACCCTCGTAAACTCTGCTAATTCGTACGGAGGTGAAGCCTAATGTCCGAAACCCTCAATGCCCAGGATATCGCCAAGAAACTGCAGGAGCAGCTCACGAGCCTCTCCGCGACGGTCGATACGCATGAGGTTTCAACGGTCGACGAGGTAGGCGACGGCATCGCGCGCGTCTCCGGCCTCAAGAGCGCCATGGCAGGCGAGCTTCTGGAGTTCAAGAGCTCCGATACCGGTGAGACCGTCTTCGGCCTTGCCCAGAACCTTGACCGTGACGAGGTCGGCGCCGTTCTGTTCGGTGCCGTCGACTCCATCAAGGAAGGCGACGAGTGCCGCACCACTGGCCGCGTTATGGATATCCCCGTGAGCCGTGCCATGCTCGGCCGCGTCGTCAATCCGCTCGGCCAGCCCATCGACGGCCTGGGCGACATCGTCGCCACGCACCGTCGCCCCATCGAGTTCAAGGCTCCCGGCGTCATCGATCGTACCCCGGTGTGCGAGCCGGTTCAGACCGGTCTGCTCGCTATCGACTCCATGGTGCCTATTGGCCGCGGTCAGCGTGAGCTCATCATCGGCGACCGTAAGACCGGTAAGACCGCCATCGCCATCGACGCTATCCTCAACCAGCGCGGCAAGGGCATGGTCTGCATCTATGTCGCCATCGGCCAGAAGGCCTCCACGGTTGCCAACATCCGTGAGACCCTCGCTCAGCACGGTGCGCTCGACTACACCATCATCGTTTCGGCCACTGCTGCCGATTCCGCCCCTATGCAGTACATCGCGCCTATGGCCGGTGCCGCTATTGGCGAGTTCTTCATGTACAACGGCGAGGACGGCAAGCCCGCCAGCGAGACCAACCCCGGCGGCCACGTGCTCGTCATCTACGACGACCTGTCCAAGCAGGCTGTGGCCTACCGTCAGATGTCGCTGACGCTGCATCGTCCGCCCGGACGCGAGGCCTATCCTGGCGACATCTTCTACCTGCACTCTCGTCTGCTCGAGCGTGCCGTCAAGATGTCCAAGAAGAACGGCTACGGCTCCATGACGGCACTGCCGATCATCGAGACCCAGGACGGCGACGTCTCGGCCTACATTCCGACCAACGTCATTTCCATTACCGATGGTCAGATCTACCTGCAGTCCGAGCTCTTCTTCCAGGGTCAGCGCCCGGCAGTCGACGTGGGTATCTCCGTGTCCCGCGTCGGTGGCGATGCGCAGACCAAGGCCATGAAGCAGGTCGCCGGCAACCTTCGTCTGGACCTCGCTTCCTATCAGGAGCTCGCTGGCTTTACGCAGTTCGGCTCCGACCTCGACGAGGCTACTCAGAAGCAGCTGACCCACGGTGCTCGCATGACCGAGCTCCTGAAGCAGCCGCGTTACAAGCCGTTTGAGGTTGGCGAGCAGATCGTTACGCTGTTCGCTGGCAACGAGGGCTTCCTGGATGACCTGGAGATCGCCGACGTGCTGCCCTTCCGTGCCGAGCTCATCGAGTACATGGACAATGGCTTTGGCTCGCTGCTCGACAAGGTTCGCGCCAAGAAGATCGATGATGACACCAAGGCTGAGCTCTTGCGCGTCATCGGCGACTTCAAGCAGCAGTTCATGGCCAAGCACCATTCGGATGTTTCTGGATCAGAGGAGAACTAAGCCCCATGGCCAACCTTCGCGACATTAAGAAGCGAATCTCCTCGGTTACCACGACCAAGCAGATCACGCGCACGATGGAGATGGTCTCTACGGCCAAGATCCGTCGTGCCCTCGATCGCTCCAAGCAGGCCGAGCCCTATAAGGAGGCGCTGACCGACGTCATGTTGACGGTCGCCGGCGACGCCTCCTGTTCGGGCACCGATCCCATGCTGCAGAAGCATGAGAGCGTCAAGCATGGCCTGATTGTCGTTATTGCCTCGGACCGCGGCCTTGCCGGCGGTTTCAATACGACGGTGGAGCGCACGGCCGAAAAGCTCGCCGCTTCTTGGGCGAACGACGGCATCGAGTGCGAGATCATCGCGTGCGGGCGTAAGCCGGCCACGTATTTCCGTGACCGCGCAAACGTTGTCATGCACTTTGAGGGCAACTCCTCTGAGCCCGATTTCAATCAGGCCCGCATGATCTCCTCTCATATCTGCGATGCGTATCGTGCCGGTGAGCTTGACCGTGTCGAGCTTGTCTACCACCACGCCAAGAACCGCGTGGATCAGGAGCTTCGCGTCGAGCATCTGTTGCCGCTCGACCCCGAGATGATCGCTATGGCCCACGGTCCGCGTAAGAACGAGACCGACGCCCCTAAGCGCATCTCGTCCACGTTCGAGTTCGTGCCCTCTCCCGAGCATGTTCTCGGCAAGCTTGTGCCGTCTTATATCCTGACGGTCATCTACCAGGCCCTGATCGATTCGGCGGCTGCCGAGCAGGGTGCACGCCGCAAGGCCATGCACTCCGCGACGGAAAACGCCACCGCGATCGTCTCGACCCTTACCCGCACGTATAGTCGCGTGCGCCAGGCTTCGATCACGACCGAGATTAACGAGATCGTCGGCGGAGCCTCAGCATTGGAGGAACAGTAATGGCTAATAACACCGTAAAGCTTGCGGTCGAGGAAGCCACCAAGAAGACGACTGCCGGTGATGGTCGCATCGTGCGAATCATCGGCCCTGTCGTCGACGTCAAGTTTGACGGCGCGGTGCCCCCGATCTACAACGCGCTCACGGTCGAGGCCGAGACCCCGATCGGTCATCTGAGCACGATCCTCGAGGTCGAGAGCCAGCTTCCGGGCGGCGTCGTCCGCACGGTCGCCATGTCCTCGACCGACGGCCTGCAGCGCGGCCTCATCGCCACCGATACCGGTGAGCCCATGAAGATGCCCGTTGGTCCCAAGACGCTCGGCCGCATTTGGAACGTCATGGGCAAGCCCGTCGACGGCAAGCCCATGCCCGAGGTGGAGGAGTTCTACCCCATCCACCATGCAGCGCCCCGTTTCGACGAGCTCACCACCAAGACCGAGATCTTCGAGACCGGCATCAAGGCCGTCGACCTGCTCGAGCCCTACATCCGCGGCGGCAAGACAGGTCTGTTCGGCGGCGCCGGCGTCGGCAAGACCGTTCTGATCCAGGAGCTCATCAACAACCTCGCCCAGGAGCACGGCGGCACCTCGGTGTTCACCGGCGTCGGCGAGCGTACCCGCGAGGGCACCGACCTGTTCCTCGAGATGAGCGAGTCTGGCGTTATCGACAAGACCTGCTTGGTCTATGGTCAGATGAACGAGCCGCCCGGAGCGCGTCTGCGCATCGGTCTGGCCGGCCTTACCACCGCTGAGTACTTCCGCGATCGCGGCCAGGACGTTCTGCTGTTCATCGACAACATCTTCCGCTTCTCCCAGGCAGGTTCCGAGGTTTCCGCACTGCTGGGCCGTATGCCGTCCGCCGTTGGTTACCAGCCCACGCTGGCAACCGAGATGGGCGACCTCCAGGAGCGCATTACCTCGACCAAGACGGGCTCCATTACCTCCGTCCAGGCTGTCTACGTCCCCGCAGACGACCTGACCGACCCGGCGCCTGCCACGACGTTTACGCACCTCGATGCCACCACGGTTCTTTCGCGTAGCATTTCGTCGCTCGGCCTGTTCCCGGCTATCGACCCGCTCGCGTCTTCCTCCGACGCTCTCGATCCCTCGATCGTCGGCGAGGAGCACTACCGTGTCGCCGTCAAGGTCCAGGAGCTCCTGCAGGAGTACTCCGACCTTCAGGACATCATCGCCATTCTGGGTATGGACGAGCTGTCCGAGGAGCAGCGCCTTACGGTCAACCGTGCCCGTAAGATTCAGCAGTTCCTCTCGCAGTCCTTCCACGTCGCCGAGAAGTTCACCGGCAACCCCGGTGTCTACGTCCGCGTCGAGGATACCGTCCGCTCTTTCGCCGAGATTGTCGACGGCAAGGCCGATGACCTGCCCGAGCAGGCTTTCCGCTATGCTTCCACGATTGAGGACGTGCGCGAGCGCGCCCGCAAGATGGGGGAGAAGTAGGTTATGCGTATCCGCATCGTGTGCCCCGTGAGCTGCGCCTATGAGGGCGACGCTGCGTTTGTGTCGATTCCGTCCACGGATGGCGAGTTTGGCGTCCTGCCTGCTCACTCCAGCGAGATCTGCACGATCGACCGCGGTTACGTTCGCGTTTCCGATAAGGCCATGGGCACTGTCGACCACACGTTTGCCGTGGCCGGCGGCTATGCCCAGGTTGCGGACGATGTCGTGACCGTTCTCGCCGAGCGCGCTTGCGATTTGGCGACCGTCGATGCCGACAAGCTTAAAGCTGATATTCAAGGTTTTGAAGAGAAGCTGGGTAATTTGTCGGAGGATGATGCACGCCGCGCCTACCTCTATAATGAAATCGCATGGTGTAAGCTCAAGCTTGCCCAATAGTCAAACGATTTAGCGTTCGACCATTTGCGAACACATCATGCCCGGGATGGCCCAGCCATCCCGGGCATGCTTTTTGAAAGGGTAGACCTTGGATATTATCCGCGTTGAGGGTGGCCACGCCATCGGAGGCTCCGTGCCCGTCTCGGGTGCCAAGAACTCCGCACTCAAACTCATGGCGGCAACGCTTCTGGCGCCGGGCAAGACGACGCTGCAGAACGTGCCCGATATTTCCGATGTCCACGTGATGGGCAAGGTGCTCAAGGGCATGGGCGCTACGATCGATGTTCTCGACGAGCACACGCTCGAGATTGATACCTCTCAGGTCGATTCTTGGGAGGCCCCCTACGAGCTCGTTGCCAAGATGCGTGCTTCCACCGCCGTGATGGGACCCCTGCTGGGTCGCTTCCATCGCGCCAAGATCGCCATGCCGGGCGGCTGCAACCTGGGTGCTCGCAAGATCGATATGCACATTCTTGGTCTTGAGGCCCTGGGCGTTGAGTTCGATACCGCCCACGGTTACATCAACGCTAATGCGCCCCAAGGTCTGCGTGGTACCACCGTCACGCTCGAGTTCGCCAGCGTCGGTGCGACCGAGAACCTCATCATGGCCTCTGTGCGCGCACAGGGCACCACGGTTATCGACAATGCCGCCCGCGAGCCCGAGATCGTCGATCTCGCCAACATGCTCAACGAGATGGGCGCTAAGATTGTCGGTGCCGGTACGCCTGTCGTGACCATCGAGGGCGTGGAAGAGCTGCATCCTGTTACCCATCGCGTAGTGGGCGACCGCATCGAGGCCGGTACCTTTATCGTTGCCGGTGCGTTGATGGCCGACGATCGCGGTGTCGATGTCACGGGCTTTTGCCCCATTCACTTGGGCATGGTGCTCAAGAAGATGGAGCTCATGGGTATCGACTGTGAGCGCGTCGAGGATGGCGTCCATGTGAACCGTGCCGAGCGTATCAAGCCGGTCGACATCCAGACGCTTCCGTTCCCCGGTTTCCCGACTGACATGCAGGCGCAGATTATGGTGCTCTCCGCCCTTGCCGACGGCAGTTCCGTTATTACCGAAAACATCTTCGAGAATCGCTTTATGTTTGCCTCTGAGCTGGTGCGCATGGGTGCCGACATTCGTATCGAGAGCCATCATGCCATGATTCATGGCGTCAAGGGCTTCTCGGGTGCACAGGTTACCTCGCCCGATCTGCGCGGCGGAGCGGCCCTCGTCGTAGCGGGCTTGATCGCCGACGGGACGACCGAGGTTTCGGCTATCCATCACATCAAGCGCGGCTACGAGCAGTTTGTCGAAAAGCTGCAGGCGCTCGGCGCGCATGTCGAGCATGCTACCGTCCCCGATCCCGTCATCTACTAATACAGGTTGCCTATGTTTAATAAAAAGCCCCTCGCGGATACCACCACCCGAAGACCCTCAACTGGTGCGCAGGCCAAGATCTACAGTCGCGATAACGTGGCTCGCTATTCCGAGCGCGCTCGTCAACGTCGTCGTAGCCACACGATTCGTCATGTCGCGCTCATTGTCGTGCTTGGCGTGCTGCTGAGTGCCACTACCGCTGCCGGCCTGTGGTTTGCCACCATTATGGGCAAGCTCGGCGATTCTAATGTCATTACCGACAATCTGCGTCGGGTTCTGGTTGACACCGATGAGGCAAAGGATCCGTTCTACGTGCTGCTTCTTGGCACCGATGGCCGTCCGGGCGAGGATACGTATCGTGCCGACTCGATTATCCTGGCACGCATCGATCCCACGCAAAAGCAGGCGACGCTCATTTCCGTTCCGCGCGACACCAAGGTCGAGTACAAGGGCGAGACCATGAAGATCAACGCCTGCCATACCGTTGGCGGCGCCGAGGCCATGGTCGAGGCGGTCAACGAGCTGTGCGGTGTTCAGATTTCCCACTATGCCGAGGTCAGCTTCGACGGTATGCAGGCGCTGATTGATTCGGTTGGCGGTATCGACATTAACGCAACCGATGATGTTGACGACCCCGAGCACCTGGATATTAAGATTACCGCTGGCCAGCAGCATATGGACGGTGCCACCGCCCTTACCTATGCCCGCTGCCGCTACACCTATGCCGACGGCGATTACACGCGCATGCGCCACCAGCGTCAGGTGCTTGGCGCCCTTGCCAACCAGATTCTCAATAACTTCGATGCCACGAAGATCTTTGGCCTGGTTAATTCGCTGTCCGATATGCTCGTAACCGATATGAGCGTTCAGGATATCGTGGCTACGGTCAACGCCATGCGCGGTATGGATGTCGACGGTATCTACTCGGCCAACCTGCCCTCGTACGCCGACGACAGCACCATGATCGACGGTGTGAGCTACGTCTTTGTCTACGAGGACGAGCTCAAGGAAATGATGGAGCGCGTCGACGCCGGCAAGGACCCCAAGGGTCCCAACACCATGGGCCTTTCCGACGGTTCCAGCTCTACGATCGGCGACCTGAACAACAACACGTCTGACGACTACGCAAACGGTACCGCAACCTCATCGGTCAGCTCTGACGATTCCGATGACTCAAGCGATTCAAGCGATTCGGACTACTACGAAGAGCCCACCGGCGACGGCAACGGCTACGAAGCTAACTACTAGAGTTACGGCGTTTTACCAAACGCCGTAACGACTCGACGCTGCGCGCCGCCCAGAGCGACAATTTGTCATTCAAAAGGCAGGGCATGACCAGAAGGTCAATGCCCTGCCTTTTTCATGCCAACTTGTTCGCCTTGGACGTCGCTCGCTGACGTTGGCTCAACCTGCGGTGCTGACTACTCCCCTTGCACCAAAAACCGCCCCGTTCTCGGTTTTGAGGACGGGGCGGTTTTGCTTACCTAGATTGTTCGAGTTCCCTATGCAAAGCGGGCGACGAGCTCCTGGAGCACGTCGGTCATCTTGACGAGCGAACTGACCGGGACGAACTCGTTGACGCCGTGGTAGCAATAGCCGCCGGTGGAAAGGTTGGGGCAGGGCAGACCGCGGAACGACAGCTGGGCGCCGTCGGTGCCGCCACGAATTGGCAGCACTTGGGGCTCAACGCCGCAGGCAAGGTAGGCTTCCTTGGCAACATCAATAAGCTCGGGATAGTCACGAACGATCTCGGCCATATTTCGATACTGCTGCTTAATCTCGACCGTCACGCGCTCCTCACCCAGACGCTGGTTGAGCATCGAGGCGGCGGCATCAATAAGGTCGAGTTTCTGCTGGAACTTGGCGGCGTCATGGTCGCGGATGATATAGCGCGCTGTGGCGTGATCGACGGTCGCAGATACACCCTCAAGGTGATAAAAGCCCTCGTAGCCTTCCGTATACTCCGGGCGCTGCACGTAGGGGAGCAACGCGTTGAAGTCGCAGAACAGATTGCCTGCGTTGACCATACGGCCCTTAGCGTCGCCCGGGTGGATGGACTGGCCCTCAAAGCGGACGGTCGCCTCGGCGGCGTTAAAGCACTCCCACTCCAGCTCGCCGATGGGGCCGCCGTCGACCGTGTAGGCGTACTTGCAGCCAAAGGTATCGATATCCAACAGCTCGGCTCCGTGGCCGATCTCCTCGTCAGGGCAGAAGCAAATGCCGAGTGCGGGATGGGGCAGAGAAGGGTCCTGAGCGATACGCGCGACAAGCGACATGATCTCAGCGACGCCCGCCTTGTCGTCTGCGCCCAGCAGCGTGGTGCCATCGCTGCAGACCAGGTCCTCACCCGCGAGGTCGTTCAGGGCGGGAAGCTTGGCGGTACTCATGGCAACGGGTTTACCGTCAACCGTGCCGCAGACCAGGTTACCGCCTTCGTAGTGCACGATGTGCGGCTTCACGCCGGCGCCCGGTGCAACTTCGGTGGTGTCGAGATGGGCGATCAGGCCCAGGGCGGGCTTGTCCTCAGCGCCCGCACTTGCGGGGATATGCGCGCAGACATAGGCGTGCTCGGTCACGTGGGCATCTTCCGCACCAAGCTCGCGCAGCTCTTCAGCCAGCACGTTGGCAAGGTCAAACTGAACGGCGCTCGAGGGTACCTGGTCGCAGTTTGCATCCTCGGACTGCGTGTTGATCTGGACGTAGCGCAAAAAGCGCTCGAGGACATCGGGGTTCGTGGTGGTGTTTTCCATAAAGACCGCTCCAATCTTGGTCGTCGTGTGCAACAAGAACTCTAGCACGGTATGCCACGGCATACCGCGACGCTTGGATGGGGTAGAATCAGCCATTGAATGCAGAAGGGACGGAAGATCATGGATACGACAATTAGCTCGCGCGAACTACATCTGACGGTGGCGAACGAAGACTACTTGGAGTGCATGGTTCGCATTGAAAGCGAAGAGGGGGAAACCAACGGCGTGCGATCGGTCGACATCGCGCAGCGCCTTGGCGTCTCCAAGGCATCGGTCAATAAAGCGGTTTCGGCGCTCAAGGCATCCGAGCTTGTCGAGCAATCGCACTACGGCAAGGTAATCCTGACCGATCGCGGTCGCGAGGTTGGCACGGCTATCTGGTACCGTCATCGCCTCATCCGCACGTTTTTGGTTCAGGAGCTCGGTGTCGAATTTGAGCGAGCCGATTCCGAGGCCTGCATGATGGAGCATGCGCTTTCCGAGGACACGATGAACCGCTGGCTCGCCTATCTCGAAAAGCAGGGAATCAGCGTCGAGGAATAGCGGGATATATATGGATACGAGTTATTACAACCGCTTTGGTGCCGAGGAACTTGCGCGCCGCTTGTCGAGCGAGACCTTGTTGGCGCAGGGCCCCATGGGCAGTGTTCTGTTGAGTGAGTACGATGCCGCCGACATTCCACCGGCGTTTTGGAATCTGGCAGAGCCGCAGACCGTTTCTCGTATCCATCGCTTGTATGTCGCCGCCGGCGCGCAGGTGCTCATTACCAACACCTTTCAGGCATCGAGCTATGCCCTCAAGCACGACCAGATTGCGCCGTCCGTGGCGGAGGTCAATCGCGGGGCTGTCGACGATGCCCGCCAGGCGCACCCTCAGCTGCTGCTAGGCTCGATGGGCCCGATCGGTATTGAGTGGTTTGCCGAGGACTCTGCCGAGTATCGTGAAATCCGAGGCATTGCGCGCGAACAGGCGCACGCCTTGCTCAACGCCGGCGTTGACGGTCTGTTGATCGAGACGGTGACGTCTATCCGTAATTTGCAGCCCATGCTTGCCGGCGCCCGAGATGCCGCCGATGGCATGCCTGTTCTGGTGAGTTTTGTCGTTGACGATAAAGGCGACCTGTTGGGCGATGGCCTCAACATCGAGGCAGCCGTTTTGTACGCCGAAAAACACGGCGCAAACTCGGTTGGTGTTAATTGCTGTTCGCTTGCGGCCGCGAATGCGGCGGTGCCCAGGATGGTTGCATCGGCGACTACTCCCGTTACGGTGCGTCCCAACGTAGGCGATCCGGTCCAGACTCAGGATGGCCCCGTATGGCACGAGAATCCCGAAGCTTTCGCGCGCGCATGCATCGAATGGAGGCATGCCGGTGCCGCAATGGTGGGCAGTTGCTGTGGAACCACGGCAATCACTACGGCAGCGATGGCCGAGGCGCTCGATATATAAAGGGCAAAACCGCTCCATACGGGGCGGTTTTTTTATTGCTTGCATGTCCTCGGCAGCATTTGCCCAAATGGTGAATGCTGGTGCCGGCAGGTTGCTGAGTGCGTGTTGCGGGTATACCTCACGCGTACCATGATCCAAACACTGTGAGGTGTCTGCGCGTGTGCGCGATAATTCATTTTGGAACTGACGGTTGGCGCGCTCGCGTCGATGAGGACTTCACTGCCGATAACGTTGCCCGTATCGCCGATGCCGTCGGCGAGTTGTGGCAAAAGACCAATCCGGGCAAAACGGTATATATAGGGTTCGACACCCGGCCCCTGGCGAGCGAGTTCGCTGAGCTTGCGGCGGGCGTGCTAGCAGCGCACGGGCTGGACGCCGTGCTCGCTTCGCGACCTGTTCCGACCCCTGCCCTTACGTGGGCGGCGGCTTATGACGGTGAGGCGTGCGGCGCGCTCATGGTGACGGGGTCCCATCATCCGCAGGGTTATCTGTGCCTCAAGATTCGCATGGGTGACGGCTCGACCGCCAACCAGGATGTCATCGAAGAGCTCGAAGAGACCATGGCTCCCGAGCCAATGGGGATCGAGGGGCAATATCGCACCGCGGATATCATTCCTGACTATATGCAGGCGGTGGCATCGTTTGTCGATGCCGAAGCCATCCGCGGCGCGCACCTGCGCGTGGTTGTCGATCCCATGGGCGGCGCAGCCCAGGGTTATCTAGCCGACTTGCTGCGCGAGCTTGGCGTTGAGGTGCACGAGATTCACGCCGGGCAGGCGTCTGACCAAGAAGATATCTGCCCCGACCCCGTTGAGCCGTGGGTGGACGCTTGCGAGCGCACGGTTATCGAGGACGGAGCTTGCGCTGGCCTGGTGACCGACGGCGACGCCGACCGCATCGGCGCGGTTGACGAGCGCGGCAGATATATACATCCGCATCAGATCATGGCGCTCGTTTTGGGCGACTTGGTTCAATTTCGTAATTTGGAGGGGCGCGTCGTCGTCAATCTTTCGTGCTCGACGCTCGTGCGTCGCATTGCCGAGGCGCTTGGCTGCCGCGTGACCGTCAAACCAGTCGGTTTCAAATATATAGCGGCGGAGATGAAGAAGGGCGGCGTCCTCATAGGCGGCGAAGAAGCCGGTGGTATCGGCATCGCCGCACATATGCCCGAGCGCGATGGAATCCTCGCCTGTCTGATTCTGTGTGAGCTTATGGCAAAGACGGACGCGCCTTTGGGCGTTCTGGTCGACCAACTCGAGGACAGTTTTGGTAAGACGAGTTACGGTCGACGCGATTTACGCCTTGAGGCCGAAGATGCCGAAACGTTACGAACCCTGCTGCCGGGCGTAAACCCCAAGTCGATTTGTGGCAAGGTGCCGCAAAACGTTAGTCATATGGATGGCTTGCGTTTGGCATTCGAGGATGACACGTGGCTGCTGGTCCGTCCTAGTGGGACCGAACCAGTGGTGCGCGTCTACGCCGAGGGGTTCTCGGTGGAAGAACGCGATGAGTTGCTCGATGCTGGCTGTGCTTTAGCTAGGGGGACGTATCCGCTTTAACCATGAGACTGCCTTATATAAAGAGATGCTCGGCGAGCGGTAGTTAACGGCTGGCAAACGTTAGTCGGATCACAAAATGTGTAGGAAATGTGTGCGCCCAGATTCCCGCCCCCGGGGCCCCTCCGGTCTGGCAATATATCTCCTTGCCGCGCGGCCCGGTCGGACCGGATCAGCCGCGGGGCGTGCACCTTGAGAACCGGATACTGCGAGGATGGACACACAAGCTGTGTCGCATCCGGGCAGACATCGAACCATTTGAAATGGTCTAACTTGGATTTGT
>URSP01000002.1:0-62195 GCA_900550515.1 uncultured Collinsella sp.
CGTAGCCCGAGACGGTCCCGGGCTGACAATTTCGACTGTAATGGACGTTCTTAAACGACTAGGTGGAAAGGGGACGCTGCGGATTGGTTCCGCGGCGTCCCCTTTGCGTTGGCGTGTCGGTTATGCCTTACAGCTCGTAGAGCGTGGTGAACTTGTCCTGCAGGTAGCTGCAGTAGTAGCGGGCATCGAACGCCATGCCGCACGCGCCCTTGATGAGCTCCGGCGCGTCCTTGGCGCGGCCCCACTGCCAAATGTGCTCGCCCAGCCAGGCGCGGACGGGTGTCAGGTCGCCGCTCGCACAGGCGCCGTTGAGGTCGACACCGTCGCGGCACATGGCCGGCACAAACATGGCGTCGTAGGCGCTGCCCAGCGCATAGGTGGGGAAGTAGCCAAACGAGCCGCCGCTCCAGTGCGTATCCTGCAGGCACCCGTGCGTGTCGTCGGGAACGGGAATGCCCAGGTACTCATCCATGAAGCGGTTCCAAAGCGCGGGGATGTCCTTGGCCGTGGCCTCGCCGGCAAACAGCATGCGCTCGATCTCGTAGCGCACCATAACGTGCAGCGGATAGGTGAGCTCGTCGGCCTCGGTGCGGATCAGCGAAGGTTGCGCGATGTTCACGGCGTGGTAGAGCGTGTCCTCGTCGACGTCGCCGTAGACCTCGGGTGCGTGGCGGCGCAGCACCTCGAGCAGCGGTCCCATAAAGGCGCGGCTGCGACCCACGGTGTTTTCGAAAAAGCGGCTCTGGCTCTCGTGGATGCCCATGGAGGTGCCACCCTCCAGGCACGTGCGCGCATAGGCGGGGTTCACGCCCAGCTCGTACATGGCGTGACCTGCCTCGTGGATGATGCTGAAGACGTTGGAGATACAGTCGTTCTCGTAGATGTGCGTCGCGATGCGCGCATCGCCCACGGCAAAGCCCTCGCTAAACGGATGCTCGGTAAAGGCAAGCGTGGTGTCGTCCAGGTTCAGGCCGACGAGCTTCATCAGGTCGAAGCTCATGGCGCGCTGGGCGGCCTCGGGCACGCGGGCGTGCAAAAAGTCGGCATCGGGCTGCTGGCCGCGCTCGCCGATGGCGTGCACGAGCGGCACGACCGTGGCCTTGACCTCCTCGCAAAACGCGTCGAAGCTCTCGGCAGAAAGGCCGCGCTCGTACTGGTCGAGCCAAACGTCGTATGGGTCGCGCTTGGGGTCCATGAGTTCGGCCTGATGCTTAAGTTGGGCGACGATTCTATCCACATAGGGCTCAAAGCTCGCCCAGTCGTTGGCCGTCTTGGCCTTGTGCCACACGGCATCGGCCTCGCAGGTGAGCCTGGTCCAGGCCTCGGCCTCCTCGGTGGGGATGACGCTTGCCTCGCGCTGGTCGCGGCCGAGCACGCGGATCTCGTCGAGCAGCTGCGGGTCGTCTACATGTCCGCCTGCAACCGTCTCGAGCGCTAACGAGCGTACGAGCTCAACGGACTTCTCGCTGGTCAGCAGCTTGTGATGCTCGCCGGCAAGCGTGCCCATGGCGTCGGCACGGGCGGCAGCGCCGTTGGCAGGAGCAATCGTCGCTCCATCGAACTCGGCAATCTTGAGCAGGTACTCGCGAGTCCACAGCTTGCCCTCGAGTTTGCGGAACTTTTTGACGGCCTTGTCGACTTTAGCGGCCTTGACGCCCTTGGCAGCCTTTGCCACGGCGGCCTTGGCCTTCTTATCGAGTTTCTTTCCCATACCGTATCCTTAATCTCGCAGGCCGAGCGCCGCAAGCGGGTGCGCGGCCAGTTTGCACAGCTACCTGCCTTGTACCCAGCACGAACAAAACGGAACGCGGTGATATGCTCGCAGAATGTGTTATCCTATAGCCCAATGCGTTGACGGAGAGGGTTTTGCCCGCCGCGTCGCCGGCAAGAGAGGGAAGGTCATGGGCTGCAAGCCTTCCTGCGGTGGCAAGGGCCAAGCGTTCACTCCCGAGCAGCAACCTCAACGGGCCCGCGGCCAGCGGCGGCGAAGCCCCAGTAGGGAAGCCGTGAGCCTCGCGACAAGGGGCAAAGAGTGGGCGCGGCGGGCCAGACATCCGCCGGGTCAAACAAGGTGGTACCGCGGAATTCAACCGTCCTTGGGCAATGCACATGCCCGAGGGCGGTTTTTTGTTACCGAACCGGGCCGCGTTTTCGCAACGTCAGACGGCGGTAGCCGCCTCGGCAAGCGGGGAGCGCGAGAGACGAAAGGGAAGACATGAGTCTGATTGATGATCTGGTCAAACTCGAGGAAGAGGCCAAGGAACTCGTCGCAGGCGCGGACGACGCTGCCAAGCTCGAGGCTGCGCGCGTTGAGCTGCTCGGTCGCAAGGGCCGTATCACCGGCCTGATGCGCATGATGGGCAAGCTCGCCCCCGAGGATCGTCCCATGATGGGCAAACGCGCCAACGAGATGCGCCAGCTGATCGAGGGCATGCTCGACGAGCGCACTACCGAGATGAAGGCCGCCGCCCTCAAGCACGCACTCGAGCACGAGGCCGTCGACATCACGCTGCCGGGCATCCGTCCGCAGATCGGTCACCAGCACCTGATCAAGCAGATCATCGAGGAGGCCGAGGACATCTTCTGCGGCATCGGCTACACCGTCGAGTCCGGCCCCATGGTTGATACCTCCTACTACAATTTTACCGCGCTCAACGCGCCCATGGATCACCCGAGCCGCTCGGCTCGCGACACGTTCTATGTGGTCGACAACAACCCCGGCAGCGTCGCGCATCCCGAGGCTCACGCTCACGGCGAGTCCGACGTGCTGCTGCGCACCCAGACCTCGGGCGTGCAGATCCACACCATGGAGTCGCAGAAGCCGCCCATCTACATGATCTGCCCGGGCACCGTCTATCGTCCCGACACGGCCGACGCCTGCCACCTGCCGCAGTTCAACCAGATCGAAGGCCTGGTCGTCGACGAGGGCATCACCTTTGGCGATCTTAAGGGCACGCTCGACTACTTTGTTAAGTGCATGTTTGGTGAGGATCGCAAGACGCGTTATCGCCCGCATTTCTTCCCCTTCACCGAGCCTTCCTGCGAGGTGGACGTGAGCTGCCACGTGTGCGGCGGCAAGGGCTGCAACTTCTGCAAGCACAGCGGCTGGATCGAGATCCTGGGCTGCGGCATGGTCGACCCCAACGTCCTGATCAACTGCGGCATCGACCCCGAGAAGTACACCGGCTTCGCCTTTGGTATTGGCGCCGAGCGCGTCGCGGCACTGCGCTACGACCTGCCCGACCTGCGAACGCTCATGACAGGTGATATGCGCTTCTTGAACCAATTTTAAGTTGACCTGTCCCGGCGGCTTCCCGAGCCACCGCACCTTGCCTTTCAATCGTCGGTTGCGTACCTAAGTACGCGGCCCTCCTCTTTCAAGGCGATCTGCGGCACCTCGGAAACCCGTCTCCGTAGCTGGAGTTTTCCGTCTGTTTATTGCAGACGTTACAGATGAAAGGAGACCAGTTAGATGCGCGTTTCTTACGACTGGCTCAAGACCATGATCGATATTCCGGAGGATCCCAAGACCCTTTCGGACGAATATATCCGTACCGGCACCGAGGTCGAGGCGATCGACACCGTGGGCGAGTCCTTCGACCACGTGGTAACCGCCAAGGTGCTCACCAAGACCCCGCACCCCGATAGCGACCACATGTATGTGTGCTCGGTCGACGTGGGTGACAAGAACCTCGACGCCGACGGCAATCCCGCTCCGCTGCAGATCGTCTGCGGCGCGCAGAACTTTGAGGCCGGCGACCACATCGTCACGGCCATGATCGGCGCCGTGCTTCCCGGCGACGTCAAGATCAAGAAGAGCAAGCTTCGCGGCGTCGTGTCCATGGGCATGAACTGCTCCGCGCGCGAGCTCGGCCTGGGTGGCGACCACTCCGGCATTATGATCCTGCCCGAGGATACGCCCTGCGGCATGCCGTTTGCCGAGTACGTGGGCTCGAGCGACACCGTGCTCGACTGCGAGATCACGCCCAACCGCCCCGACTGCCTGTCCATGATCGGCATGGCTCGCGAGACCGGCGCCATCTTCGACCGCGATTTCCACGTTGAGCTGCCCGCCATCAAGGCCGAGACCGGCCGCGCGACCGACGACGAGCTTTCCGTCGAGATTGCCGACGAGGGCCTGTGCGACCGCTACGTTGCCCGCATCGTGCGCAACGTGAAGGTCGGCCCGTCGCCCGACTGGATGGTCAAGCGCCTTAACGCCCTGGGCGTGCGCCCGCACAACAACATTGTCGACATCACCAACTATGTGATGATGCTCACCGGTCAGCCGCTGCACGCCTTTGACCTGGACACCTTTGCCGCGCGCGATGGCCACCGTCGTGTGGTTGTTCGCGCCGCCCAGCAGGACGAGAAGTTCACGACGCTCGACGGCGAGGAGCGTACGCTCGACGCCGGCATGGGTCTCATCACCGACGGCGAGCGTCCTGTGGCGCTGGCCGGCGTTATGGGTGGCATGGATTCCGAGATTGAGGACGACACCGTCGACGTGATGGTCGAGAGCGCCTGCTTCAACGCCGGCCGCACCTCGCACACCAGCCGTGACCTGTCGCTGATCTCTGACGCCTCCATTCGCTTTGAGCGCCAGGTCGACGAGACCGGCTGCGTGGACGTCGCCAATGTGACGTGCGCGCTCATCGAGGAGATAGCCGGCGGCGAGGTCGCCCCCGGCTATGTGGACGTGTTCCCCGCGCCCAAGACCATCGACAGCATTAAGCTGCGTTTGGCCCGCGTGCGCGCCATCTGCGGTGCCGACATCGAGCCCGACTTTATCGAGCGCTCGCTCACCCGCCTGGGCTGCACCGTCGAGCGCGACGGCGAGGACTTTATGGTCACGCCGCCGAGCTTCCGTCCCGACCTGCCGCGCGAGATCGACCTGATCGAGGAGGTCCTTCGCCTGTGGGGCATGGGCCGCGTGACGGCGACCATCCCGGCTGCCAAGAACCATATCGGCGGCCTGACCCGCGAGCAGAAGCTCACTCGTAAGGTCGGCGAGATCCTGCGCGCCTGCGGCCTCAACGAGACCACGACTTTTGGCTTTGCCGCCCCGGGCGACCTGGAGAAGATCGGTATGTCCACCGAGGGTCGCGGTTGCCCCGTGGTGCTCATGAACCCGCTGGTAGCCGAGCAGACCGAGATGCGTCGTTCGTTGCTGCCGGGTCTGCTGCAGTCTGTGGCCTACAACGAGGCCCACGGCACGCCCAACGTGCATCTGTACGAGGTCGGCAGCCTGTTCCACGGTCGCGAGAACGCCAGCCTGCCCAAGGAGACCAAGTCCGTGGCGGGTGTGCTCTCGGGCCAGTGGAACGAGCAGTCCTGGAACATGAAGTACCGCAAGCTGCGCTTCTTCTTTGGCAAGGGCATTGTCGAGGAGCTGCTCGCCCAGCTGCGCATCGAGAAGGTTCGCTTCCGTCCCGTCGAGGGCGAGGGCTATGCCTTCTTGCAGCCGGGTCGCGCCGCCGAGGTGCTCTCGGGCGGTACCGTGCTGGGCTGGGTTGGCGAGATCCATCCCGAGGCGCGCGAAGCTATGGGCATTGACGAGGTCGTCGTTGCCTTTGAGCTCGACCTGGACAAGCTGATCAAGGGCGCCCGCAACCAGGAGAACTACCGTGAGTTCTCACAGTACCCGGCCGTTGAGCACGACCTTGCTATCGTGGTCGACAACACTGTGACCTGCGAGGATCTTGAGCGTCGTATTATCAGCGCCGGCGGCAAGCTGCTCGAGGGCGTGCGTCTGTTCGATGTCTACCGCGATCCGGTTCGCATTGGCAAGGGCAAGAAGTCCATGGCCTTTGCGCTTACGTATCGCTCCGACGATCACACGCTCACCAGCGAAGAGGTCGAAAAAGCGCACCAGAAGATCGTCACCAAGGTGTGTAAGGGCGTAAACGGCGAGGTCCGCGGCTAGGATTTGCGCTGGGGTATGGGTTAGCGGTGGTTGCCGCCGAGTCTTATGTGACTGCTATCCTCGGTATAAGGCATCGCTGAGCCTTCATATATGACACGCGCATTACATAACGGCGTGCTGCTTTGTCGGCAGCGCGCCGTTTTGCTATGATAGCCCGCGGCGTGTTACGAATCTGACAATACGTAACACTGGCAAGGTGATTCAAGCGGCGTTGCAATTCTGTACGCCGACAACCGGGAGGCGTACATGCACATTCCAGATAATTATCTGTCCCCGCAGACCGATGCCGTTATGGCGGTGGCGATGGTGCCCGTTTGGATCCACTGCATCAAAAAGGTGCGCGCCACGCTCGATCGCGAGCACATGGCGTTCCTGGGCATCTGCGCCGCATTCTCCTTTTTGCTCATGATGTTCAACGTGCCGCTGCCCGGCGGCACCACAGGTCACGCCGTCGGCGGCGCGCTCATCGCGCTGCTGCTGGGCCCCGAGGCTGCTGCCATTGCCGTCTCGGTCGCATTGGCGCTGCAAGCGCTGCTGTTTGGCGACGGCGGCATCCTGTCCTTTGGCGCCAACTGCTTTAACATGGCCTTTGTGCTGCCGTTTGTTGCCGCTATCGTATTTCGTGCGCTCAACGGCCGCCTGCACGACAAGAGCTGGGGTACTTCGGTTTCTGCTATCGTGAGCGGCTGGGTTGGCTTGTGCGTGGCTGCCCTGTGCGCTGCCATCGAGTTTGGCATTCAGCCGATGCTCTTCACCAACGCCTCGGGTGCCCCACTGTACTGCCCCTTCCCGCTGTCTGTGGCCATTCCGGCCATGTTGATTCCGCATATGCTGGTAGCCGGTGTGGTCGAGGGCGTGGCGACCGCCGCTATCTACGGTTTTATCAAGAAGACGGCGCCGAGCATTATCGTCGGCCCCGAGGCTTCCGACGGCCTGCTGGAGACCGAGGGCGCAACCGCCAAGAAGACCTCGCTGGTCCCCACGCTCATCCTGGTCGCCGTGCTTGTCGTGGCCACGCCGCTGGGCCTGCTGGCCACGGGTGACGCCTGGGGTGAGTGGGACGCTGAGGGCGCCGCGACCGCCGTTCAGGAGGCTGGTGACGACAGTCTGCAGGCTTCGGTCGGCCTCGACACCCCGACCTTTGCCGATGCGCTGCCCACGGGCGATTATCTGCAGGCCTATTCCGAGGAGCAGGGCCTTGGCTTTGCCGGCCAGGCTGCCATGTATATCCTCTCGGGCGTGATTGGCGTGGCGGTGCTCACCATCGCATTCCGTCTGATCTCGCTGACGGTTAAGGAAAGCGGAGCCCATGGCAAAAGCCGAGCTGCCTAGCTGGCTTGCGGCCGAGGAGCGATACGAGCCCGCGGGGGCTCGGCATCGTGTGATGCAAAAGAACGTCCTGCACCTGGCGAGCCTGCTTGAGCGGGTTCGCCTGGGTGGAGGCGCACACGAGGGCGGGTCGATGGTCGACCGCGCCCTTTCCTGCGTTTCGGCTCCGGTGCGTCTGGTGGGGATGTTCGCTTGCGTCCTGTGCGTGTGTCTGACGCAGAGCCCGCTGTACCTCATGTTGATGGCGGCTATCGCGCTGGTGCTCGTTGCCGTGCGCCCTGTACGCGGGCTGCGCGCGACCTTTGTGCCGGCGTTGGCTGCCGCGGGGTTTGCCGTGGTTCTGGCGCTGCCTGCCCTGCTGCTGGGCGCTTCCGCTACGGGCGCCATGCTCAAAATTGCGCTCAAGACGTTCATTAACGTGTCGCTCGTGCTGGGTGTTTCGTGGACGCTCACCTGGAACCGCATGTCGGCGGCGCTCAAGACGCTACATCTGCCCGACGAGGTCATCTTTACGTTTGATATGGCGCTCAAGCACATCGAGGTGCTGGGCCGAACGGCGCACGATCTGACCGAATCGGTCATGCTGCGCAGTGTGGGTCGCGCGCCTGAGGGGTTTTCGCGCACCGACTCGGTCGCGGGTATCATGGGCATGACGTTTATCAAGGCGATGGAATGCAGTCGTGCGATGGACGAGGCCATGCTCTGCCGCGGCTTTGCTGGTGCGTATCCGGCGCCCGCGCGGGGCGGATTTGGCTGGCGCGATGCCGTTTACGCGGCCGTTGTGGTGCTGCTCGCCGTATTGTGCGCGGCGCTGTAGCGCGGGCGGTCGATCCGTCGATGCGAATAGGAAAGGGCGACGTTTTGGCAAACGATACGAATGGCGCGATGGGTGCGAGCGGTGCTGGCGGCACCGGGATCACGCCGCTCATCGAATTTCGCGACGTGGTGTTTTCCTATGCGGGCCATACGGTGGTCGATGGCGTTTCGCTGCAGGTGGACCGTGGGGAGCTTGTTGCCCTGCTCGGTCCCAACGGCTGCGGTAAGACGACGATCATGCGCCTTATCAACGGCCTTGAACTTGTGGACGCGGGCACGTATCTGTTTGACGGGCATGCGGTCGATGCGGCATATCTCAAGGATTCCGCGGTTGCCCAGCGGTTCCATCAGCGCGTGGGCTTTGTGTTCCAGAATGCCGATGCGCAGCTCTTTTGCGCCACGGTCGGTGAGGAGGTCGCGTTTGGCCCCGCCCAGATGGGGCTGCCGGCAGACGAGCTCGAGCGCCGCGTGAGCGATGCCATGGAGCTGTTCCAGGTTGCCGACCTTGCCGACGCCTCTCCCTATCAGCTCTCGGGCGGACAAAAGAAGCGCGTTGCGCTGGCTGCCGTCGTGTCGATGAACCCCGATATCCTGGTACTCGACGAGCCTACCAACGGACTTGACGAGGACTCTTGCGACATCGTGGTCAACTTTCTACTGGCCTATGTTGCTGCCGGTAAGACGGTCTTGATGAGCACGCACCATCAGGATTTGGTACGACGCCTGGGTGCCCGCGCCATCTATATCGACCGATATCACCACGTGGTCGAGGCACCCGTGGCATCGTATGGAACCGAGAGCGGCGCTGCGGAATAGTTGCTGCGTAGAGCGTGCGTAGCCGCCCGCGTGGCTTTGCCGTGATGGTATAGTTATCCAGGTTTTTATGGGGGTGGCTATGCCAAGCTGGAACATTCATATCGCTCAAACGGAGCGTTTGCTGGAGCGCACCGGTGCGCTTGCCAATAGCGTGCGCGACCGCAATGCCTTTTTGTTTGGCTGCGTGGTTCCGGATATTTTCGTGGGCTATATGGTCCCTGGCATCGCCGATCCCATCCCGTACCGCATCACGCATTTTGCCAAGCCTGAGCCTATCCCTAAGCCGCGTGAGCATGAGTTTTGGGACACCTATGTGGCGCCGCTGCTCAAAGGGGCGCTTGTTGGTGCGCCAGCTGCCGCGACCTCGATTGCCGAGGAGCGCGAACGACTCAATCGGGTGCATTATCCCCAACGCTACAAGGACGCCGAGCCGGTTGCCGGTCCCGGTGCTAGCGAGCTTTCGCTCGCGCCCGAGGACGTGGCGCAGTCGCTGCTCGATCTGACGCTGGGCGTTTGGTCTCACCTTGTGGCCGATACCGTGTGGAATACTCGCGTGAACCAGTACCTGGAGGCGCACGGCGGCAGGCCGTGCGAGGAATTCCGCATTAAAAAGCAAGGCGACTTTGACTGGTTTGGTAAGACGCTCGGCATTGTTTCGATTCCGCGTGCGACCGATCGCCTGTATACCGCTGCGACGCGTTTTGGGCAGTATCCCATCCATAAAGAGTATGTGCTCAAGACCATCGGCGTCATGCACGAGATTGTACGCGAAAACCCCGGCGAGTCCGATCATCCGCCGTATCGCCTGCTAACCGAGGAGTTTTTCGATACAACGTTTACCGAGGTCATCGAGCTAACCGAGGCGGGATTTGCGGCTCGCGTCGAATCGTCCGATATGCCTGCGCTTCCCCTGATTGCTAGCTGCTAGCTGGCCAGCTTAACGGTGAACAGTTCATCCCAATTGACCAACAGCTCCCGTCGCAGGGCATCTTCGGCGGTGCGTTCCTGACTGGTCTTTGGGATGTAGGGGAGCCCCGCCTTTTTATGGATGAGCTCGGCTATGTGGTCGAAGCTCTTCTTCTCCTTGATCTGGTCATAGGTAATTTGGATGACGTCGTAGCCCATGCTTGTGAGTGCGGTGGCGCGCTCGGCATCGGAGAGGCTTGCGGCTTCGCTGTCATGGGCGGAGCGGCCTTGGCATTCCAAGATGACGCCCATGCTGTCGGTGGCGCTTTCGATGAGGATATCGGCGTAGCAGCAGGTTTTGTCATACAGCGAACGTGCGGCTTCACTGAGCGGGATGCGCGCGTTGTTGGCGATCTCGATGCCCTGGCCGCCCTCGTCGCGGGGGAGCGAGATGAGCATGGACGTCTGAACTTCGAAGGGCGAGGCGGTCTGCCCCGTCATGTGCTCGGCCGCCCAGCGCAGTTGTTTGACGCCGCGCAGGCCTGCGGCTTGCTTGGCGAACGCGGCGATATCCGTTGCGGTAAGAAGCGGCGTGCGCTTCCACAAGTTGGTGCCATTGCCCTTGGTGTCGTTAACTCGCTCCCAGCCGCAGTTGGATGGAATGAGCTTAAGCGAAATAGCTTCATCGAGTTGTTGTTGCGTTCGCTCGCAGGGCTTAAACACTGCAAAGGAGCCGCACATCTCGTAGCACGCCATGAGTAACTGGTTGCGTGAGACCTGCGTGGCAAGGCTGAGCAGCGTAAACTCCGGTGAAGTGACATCAAACCCATGCTCAGTCTGCCTAAACGACCCAGGAGGCGGCTCTTGGGTTAGCAGACGGCTATGAAATAGCTTTCCGTTCGCGCGCTGTTTCCTTTCGCTCACGAATCTCCAAACTGGTGTGCCGAGCAAGTCTTTAAATACCGGTTGTTTTGAGTAATGCACCAAGCGATGGTCATGGTCGGGCGGCAGGATTGCCGGATAGAGTCCCAGTATCTGGGGCGGGATGCGATAGTACTGAAAAGCCGTGGGTCCGCAGGCAAGAAATGACATAGCGATCCGATCGTTTGAGCGTTGTTTGGGCTAGAAAAGCTATCCGTTTCGGAAGTGCGGTGAAAACGACAAAAAGGTCAGGCACAAGCGGTATTTAAGCCAACTTTATCAGGGGTTTTGTTGAAATAAAAGGACTTGTGCTCGGGGGTAAGCAATTTTTCCCCGCACTTCCGAAAACGCGGTTGATCTGGTTCTTGCTAAAACGATTTAGCAGCGTCGGTTAAGGTGTGGGTTTGCCACCGGGCGAACACTTTTAGCGCTTGGGGCTTTATTTTTTTGGCCTCGGAGGGCGGATTTCGCGCTTTTGGTAATGAAATGGGTGCGTGCCATGCCGTGCGGTAGGCATCGGTGCACAGAAAAAGGGCCCGGAAGGCAATGCCTTCCGGGCCCTTTGCAATGCAAATCTGCTTGCAAGTACGATTTAGCGCACCTGAGCGACGTAAGCGACGTTGGTCGAGGAGACCTTGTCCTCGAGCTGGACGCTCATGCGGGGATCGCCGGCGGTAGCGACGGTCAGATCGCCGGCCTCGACGTAGCCGAGCTCCTTAGCGGTCTCGATCGCCTTGACGATCGTGCCGTTGACGGTGCCCTGGGTAATCTCGGCCTGGTGCGGGATAACGCCCCAGTACATGATCATCTGCTGGACGGCCCACTCGTGGCGGGAGAACGCGCAGATCGGCATGTTGGGACGGAAGTGCGAAATCAGGCGAGCGGTACGACCGGTGGTCGTCGGCACGGTGATGCACTTGGCGCCAACGGTGGTAGCCATGTTCACAGCGGACATACCCACAACGTTGTTGACAACGCGGGTGCCGTGAGCATCGGCCGGAACCTCGAGCGGAGCGTGAGCCGGGAGGTACTTCTCGGTCTCGAGAGCAATGCTGGCCTGCATCTTGACGGCCTCAACCGGGTACTTACCGGCAGCGGACTCGCCAGAGAGCATAACGGCGTCGGTGCCGTCGTAGATGGCGTTAGCAACGTCGGCAACCTCGGCGCGCGTCGGGCGCGGGTTCTGCTGCATGGAGTCGAGCATCTGCGTAGCGGTGATAACGGGCTTGTAGGCCGCGTTGCACTTGGCGATGATCTCCTTCTGGATGTGCGGAACGAGCTCGGGCTTGATCTCGATGCCCAGGTCGCCACGGGCGACCATGATGCCGTCGGAAGCCTCGAGGATCTCGTCGAAGTTCTCGACGCCCAGGGCGCACTCGATCTTCGGGAAGATCGTCACGTGCTCGCCACCGTTCTCGCGGCAAAGCTCGCGGATGCCGCGGACGGACTCGCCGTCACGGATGAAGGAAGCGGCGATGTAGTCGATGTTCTCGGTCAGGCCAAAGAGGATGTCCTGACGATCGCGCTCGGTGATAGCGGGCAACGAGATGTTGACGTTGGGCATGTTGACGCCCTTGCGCTCGCCGATCAGGCCGTCGTTCTTGACGACGCAGGTCATGTCCTGGCCGTCGACGGACTCGACCTCGAGGGCAACCAGGCCGTCGTCGATCAGGATAAGGGAGCCCTTCTCGACCTCGGAGGGCAGAGCCAGGTAGTCGAGGGAGATGTGCTCAGCGGTGCCGTGGAAATCCTCGGACGTGGGCTGAGCGGTGACGACGATCTTGTCGCCGGTCTTGACGGCGACCTTCTTGCCGTCGACCAGAAGGCCAGTGCGGACCTCGGGGCCCTTGGTGTCGAGCAGGATGCCGACGGGCAGGCCGAGCTCCTTGGAAATACGACGGACGCGCTCGATGCGACCGTGGTGCTCGTCGTAGGATCCGTGCGAGAAGTTAAAACGGGCGACGTTCATGCCCGCCTTGATCATCTCGCGGATGGTCTCGTCGCTATCGCAGGCGGGACCCATGGTGCATACAATCTTGGTGCGCTTGTACATTCAGACCTCCATCTGACATCGTCTTGCGCTGATAGATAAACCATAAGAAATAAAACTGAGATGATTATAACGAAATGGCGACCGAATACCCCAAAAAATCGACCGTATGCCGAATTAGAAGTTCATTTTTTGCGAAAAAACGGTATATGAAAAATCTTTACCAACCGTTCTGACCGCTGCTATCTGGGCGATATTTCAGTTTGACGATGTGCCGAAGAAAAAACGTTTTATCAATATTGAGCATCACACGGTCTGCATCGTTGCACTCGAGCCGTGTTTCCAATTGGAATGTTTTGGCTAGACGCGCCGCTTTGGGGTACCATAGCTCCACTATCAACTGCCGCTCAGCACGGCAGCCTTGATGAGCCCTTGCCCTTCTCCTGGGAATTATGATCGGGCATCAATCTGCTGAGTGGCCCGAATCCCAGGAGGGGACTCTATATGCAAAAGGAATACCTGTCCGCCGCGGCGGAGGTACTCAGCGACCAGGGTGTCGATGAGAACCTCGGCCTGAGCAACGACGAGGCGTCGTCGCGCCTCGCCAAGACAGGCCCTAACAAGCTCGAGGAAGCCGAGAAAACGCCGCTGTGGAAGCGCTTCTTTGAGCAGATGGCCGACCCCATGGTCATCATGCTGATCGTTGCCGCCGTCATCAGCGCGCTCACGGGCATGGTCAAGGGCGAGCCCGACTTTGCCGACGTCGCCATCATCATGTTCGTCGTTATCGTCAACTCGGTGCTGGGCGTGGTCCAGGAGGCTAAAAGCGAGGAGGCTCTCGAGGCCCTGCAGGAGATGAGCGCGGCGCAGTCCAAGGTGCTGCGCGACGGCAAGCTCGTGCACCTGCCGAGCGCCGAGCTCGTGCCCGGTGACGTGATCATGCTCGAGGCGGGCGACTCCGTCCCGGCCGACTGCCGCGTGCTCGAGAGCGCCACGATGAAGATCGAGGAGGCCGCCCTTACCGGCGAGTCCGTGCCCGTCGAGAAGCATGCCAACGTGATCGAGCTCGCCGCCGGCACCGACGACGTGCCGCTCGGCGACCGCAAGAACATGTGCTACATGGGTTCCACCGTGGTATACGGCCGCGGCCGCGCCGTCGTGGTCGGCACCGGCATGAACACCGAGATGGGTAAGATCGCCGGCGCCCTGGCCGAGGCCAAGGAAGAGCTCACGCCGCTGCAGGTGAAGCTTGCCGAGCTCAGCCGCATCCTCACCATCATGGTTATCGTCATCTGCGTCGTTATCTTTGGCGTCGACATCATCCGTCACGGCGTGGGCAACGTCCTTACCGACCCGACAGCGCTGCTCGATACCTTTATGGTTGCCGTCTCGCTCGCCGTCGCTGCCATCCCCGAGGGCCTGGTCGCCGTCGTGACCATCGTGCTGTCGCTTGGCGTGACCAAGATGGCCAAGCGCCAGGCAATCATCCGCAAGCTCTCTGCCGTCGAGACTCTCGGCTGCACGCAGACCATCTGCTCCGACAAGACTGGTACCCTTACCCAAAACAAGATGACCGTCGTCAAGCACGAGCTCGCTGCGCCTGAGGAGAAGTTCCTGGCCGGCATGGCTCTGTGTTCCGATGCCCAGTGGGACGAGGAGTTGGGCGAGGCCGTGGGTGAGCCGACTGAGTGCGCGCTCGTCAACGACGCCGGCAAGGCGGGGCTCACCGGCCTGACCGCCGAGCACCCGCGCGTGGGCGAGGCCCCGTTCGACTCGGGCCGCAAGATGATGTCCGTGGTCGTCGAGACCCTGGACGGCGAGTACGAGCAGTACACCAAGGGCGCGCCCGACGTGGTGATCGGCCTGTGCACCCACATCTACGAGGGCGATAAGGTCGTTCCGCTGACCGAGGAGCGTCGTGCCGAGCTCGTGGCCGCCAACAAGGCCATGGCCGACGAGGCCCTGCGCGTGCTGGCGCTGGCAAGCCGCACCTACACCGAGGTCCCGGCCGACTGCAGTCCCGCCGCGCTCGAGCATGACCTGGTCTTCTGCGGCCTGTCCGGCATGATTGACCCGGTCCGCCCCGAGGTCGCCGACGCCATCCGCGAGGCGCACGACGCCGGTATCCGCACCGTCATGATCACGGGCGACCACATCGACACCGCCGTGGCCATCGCCAAGCAGCTGGGCATCGTCACCGATCGCGGCCAGGCAATCACAGGCGCCGACCTCGACCGCATGAGCGACGAGGAACTCGACGCGCATATCGAGGACTACGGCGTGTACGCCCGCGTCCAGCCCGAGCACAAGACCCGCATCGTCGAGGCTTGGAAGTCGCGCGACCAGATCGTGGCCATGACGGGCGATGGCGTCAACGACGCCCCGTCCATCAAGCGTGCCGACATCGGCGTTGGCATGGGCATCACCGGTACCGATGTCACCAAGAACGTTGCCGACATGGTGCTTGCCGACGACAACTTCGCCACCATCATAGGTGCCTGCGAAGAGGGTCGCCGCATCTACGACAACATCCGCAAGGTCATCCAGTTCCTGCTTTCGGCCAACCTTGCCGAGGTGTTCTCGGTGTTTATCGCTACGCTCATCGGTTTTACCATCTTCCAGCCGGTGCAGCTGCTGTGGGTGAACCTGGTCACCGACTGCTTCCCCGCGCTCGCGCTGGGCATGGAGGATGCCGAGGGCGACATCATGAAGCGCAAGCCGCGCAACGCCAAGGACGGTGTCTTTGCCGGACATATGGGTCTGGACTGCGTGGTCCAGGGCCTGATCATCACCGTGCTGGTGCTGGCGAGCTTCTTTGTGGGCGTGTACTTTGACATGGGCTACATCCACATCGCCGATATGATCGCCGGCAATGCCGACGAGGAAGGCGTGATGATGGCGTTCATCACGCTCAACATGGTCGAGATTTTCCACTGCTTCAATATGCGCAGCCGTCGTGCGTCGCTGTTCACCATGAAGAAGCAGAACAAGTGGCTGTGGGCTTCCGCCGCGCTGGCACTGGTGCTGACGGTGATCGTTACCGTGCAGCCGACGCTTGCCGAGATGTTCTTTGGCCCCGTGACGCTTGAGCTCAAGGGCGTTGTTGCCGCCCTGGGCCTTGCCTTCCTGATCATTCCGCTGATGGAGATCTACAAGGCGATCATGCGCGCTGTGGAGAAAGAGTAGCGTACTCGTCCGGGCCCGCCCCACGCCCTTTCTCCCTCACTGGTCCTCGCGCTTCGCGCTGCGGGATCGTTCGGGAGAAAGGGCTTCCGGGGCGGGCCCTGCGGTATCCTTGTTGGCTTTTCTCCCGTGCGGATGAAAAGGGCTGAGGGAAAGTTTGTGAGCTGGTCGGGCTTTGCCCGGCCAGCTCTTTTTGATTTAAAATACCTGCTCAGTTGTGATTTTGGCTGCTGGGAGGCGTTTGTGGCTAAGGCTAAGGCTAAAGCGAAGAAAAAGACGACGGGGGCGCGGGCTAAGCGTGACCGTCGTCGGAAACTCGCGACCGAAGCGCCCGTGTCTGCCGAGGAGTTGTTGGCGAGCGTACCGGGGCTCGATGCGCTGCAGGATGTTCCGGCGTTTGATGACCTGCCGGTCGATGAAGCCCAGCAGACTGCCTTTGATGATTTCTGCGCACATGCCGAGGAGCCCGAGCAGATGCAGCTGGGTGCCGTTATTCGCCTGGATCGCGGGTTTCCGCTGGTGGCCACTGCCGACGACACCTTTCGCGCCGAGCATGCCGTGGGGTTTGCCAAGTCGCGCGGCGAGGACGAGGTCCTGCTGCCTGCCGTGGGCGACCGTGTGGCGGTGCGCCGCGCTCCCGGGCACGATATGGGCGTGATTGAGTGCGTGCTGCCGCGCCGTACGAGCTTTGAGCGTTGGCGCGGCCGTGCCCGCGGAGAGCGCCAGGTGCTCTGCTCCAACGTGGATAGCGTGCTAATCGTGCAGGCGCTCGGTGCCGGTGAGGTGCTGCTCGACCGCGTGGCACGCTCGCTGGTGTTGGCGCTCGACTGCGATGCCGAACCGGTGGTGGTGCTCACCAAAGCTGACCGCTGCGATGCCGAGGAGCTCGAGCGCGATCTGGACCGCGTGCGCCGCCTGGTGGGTCCGGACGTGCGCGTGATCGTGACGTCTTCTGCCGAGGGCCGCGGCCTGGACGGGGTCCGTGCCTGCGTGCCCGCCGGGAGCTGCGCCATGATTCTGGGCGAGTCGGGTGCCGGCAAGTCGACGCTGCTCAATGCACTGCTGGGCCACGATACGTTGGCGACCGGCGGTGTGCGCGAACGCGACGACCAGGGCCGTCACACTACCGTCGCGCGCGTGATGGTGGCGCTGCCGGGCGACGCCGGTGTGATCGCCGATGCCCCGGGCCTGCGCAGCCTACCGCTCGTGGGTCACGAGCGGGGTCTGGCGCGCGCCTTCCCCGAGATTGTCGAGGCATCGCGCGCGTGCCGGTTTGGCGATTGCACACATACCCATGAGCCGGGTTGCGCCGTTCGCGAGGCCGAGGACGCCGGGCAGATTGACAGCCTGTGTCTGGAAACGTTCCAAAACCTGGCGTCATCCATGCGCGTGAGCGCTCAAATGCTCGATCCCGATGTCCATCTGTAATTGATTTTTCCTATGACAGCCGTCTCCCAACTGTTCGGGAGACGGCTTTTTTGCTGCGGAAAAGCCTCGAAACATGCAGTTTGCTGACGTGCTGACCAAGACCTTGCCATGAGCTTGACGGGCTGGTCAGCTTTTGGTCAGCGATTGGTTTGACATCGAAAACCAAGATCGCGATTGCGCCGCTTTGCACTCTGACCGCCCAGACAATGGTGGTACGGGCATTCGCCCGGCACTGCCATGAGAGGAGCGGCCGTGAACAAGAGCAAGCGCATCGCCATCAGTCTGGTCGCGGGCGTGCTCGCTGCTCTGCTCTGCATGGTTTACGGCTCGTCGATCCGCTCGCAAGCCGAACAGGTCCAGGCTGAGACCTTGGCCAAGTACGGTGGCGATCGCGTCGAGGTATGCGTCGCGGCGCGCGATATCGATGTGGGCGAGACCCTCGATGAGACCAATGTCATAACCCAGGAATGGCTGACAAGTCTGCTGCCGCGTGACGCGGTGACTGAGCTGCGCCAGGTGCGCGGCGACGTGACGACTTCGCGTATTCCCAAAAACGCCGTGATCTGCAATGTCTACACCAAGGCCGAGAGCCACAAGCTCGAGGTGCCTAAGGGCAAGGTCGCCGTTTCGGTGGCGGTCGATGCCGAGCACTCGGTCGGCGGCGCCACGGGCGTGGGCAGCTACGTGGATGTGTATGTGCAAAAAGACGGCGTAACCGATCGGCTGTGCGGCGCGTACGTGATCGATACCAGTGAGGAATCCGGTGCCACGCGCGAGGGCAAGATCGAATGGGTGACGCTGGCGGCTGACCCCGAAGACGTCAAGGAACTGCTGGGAGCCTCGGGCAAGGGAACGGTCAGCTTGACGATTCCTGCCACGGCGCGCGGCAAAAAGAGCGGAGGCGACGAGTGATGAAGGCGATCTGGCTTGCGTGCTGCGCGTGCGGCGATTACGGGCTGTTGCAGCGGGAAGTCGAGGGCCGTGATGCGGGTGCACAGGTGCTTCGCGTGGGTGACCTGGACGGGCTGATTTCCATGGCTCGGGCGTTTCCGTCGCGCCGCGGGGCTGCCATCATCGCGGCGTCTCTGTTTGATACCGAAGATGTGCGCAAGACTGTTGCGCGCCTGACGGCCGAAGGCCGCGTGAGTCGCGTGGTCGTGTTGATAGAAGCACTCGATCCGTCGGATATCGAGGGGCTGTTTCGCGCGGGGGCGACCGAGGTCATCGCTGCGCACAGTATATGCGGCAACGGGCGCGCGGGCGAGGGAGCGGTTGATTCCGATCGGCGCATGACGATTGAGCCCGATGCTTTTGTTGATAGGGAACCCGGGGCGCCTCGCGCTACAAGAGGCCCGCGTGTTGATGATTATGGAAAAGCGGAAGCCGAGCATGGTCGGCGCCCCCGGAACCCCCTTGTATGCGATGACGCTGGAGGGCCGGCGCAGCATGCTGGCGACTCCCCGGCTGTAGATATGGGATACGTGCACGGCGTGAATCTGGCGGATGAACTCGACGAAGTTGAGGGCTTTGCCGGGTGCGGCGAGTTGCCGCTGATGCAGCATGAGCAGATTGCGCAGAACGAGCCTGCCTCGCAGACCAAACAAGCTGCCATGCCGGCTTGGACGCAGCGTGTGGTTGCGGCGGGGGAGACGGGGACGCTGCCACCGACGCCCGCCCCGCCGCCTCCGATGCCGCCGGCAGACGCTACCGCTTCGCCGCATCGAGCTCCGGTCATCTGCGTCATTTCGGGTTCGGGCGGTTGCGGCAAGTCGACGATCGTTGCCACCATGGCACATACATCGTCGCTGTTGGGCTTGCGTGCCGCCGTGCTCGACCTGGACCTGATGTTTGGAAACCTTTACGACTTGTTAGGCGTCGATGCTCCGCGCGATATGGCGGCACTTATCGAGCCGTCGGCGGCGGGCGCGCTTGCCGAGCCGGATATCGTGGCCGCATCGATGCGCGTGGCGCCGGGCGTTACGCTCTGGGGTCCCGTCGCGGCGCCCGAGCAAGCCGAGCTCATGGCACGTCCGGTGGAGCTACTGCTTGATGTCCTGCGTCGCGAATCCGACGTGGTCTTTATCGATACCTCGGTCTTTTGGGGCGATGCCGTGGCGGCTGCGGTGGCGGCGAGCGACCGTTGCCTGGTCGTTGGCGATGCTGCGGTGTCGTCCGCGACGTCGGCGTCGCGCGTCATTGAACTGGCAAGTCGAGTAGGTGTGCCGCGCACGCGCATGAGCGCCGTGTTCAACCGGTTCGGTGCGCGCGGAGCAGACGAGGACGTCGCCATGCGCTTTGAGATTGCCTGTGCGTTGAGCTCCAAGATTCGTATCGCCGATGGCGGGCAGGATCTCGCCGCGCTCATGGCGTTTGGGCGCGCTGACGAGGCAGTGGGTCAGACGAGCGCTTTCGCGACCAGCGTGCGCGAGGCCACGCGCGAGATGCTCGTGGAACTGGGGTGCGCCGTCGGCCCTTGGAGCGATATGGTCGCCGACCGTGCGACGCGTACCGAACGCCCGCGTATTCGCCTTCCCTGGTCGCGCGAGGGTGATCAGCGATGAGCCTGCAAACGAGGATTAAGGCTGCCGGCGCTGCAGCGGCGGCAGCGCCTGTAGATGCGGGGCGTCGCCGCGCGGTGAAACGACGCACTAAGCGCGCCGTGATGGACCGCATGGGTTACGACGAAGTGGCGCGTATCAGCGCCTATATCGACCCGGCACTTGCCCGCTCGGAATTGCGTCCCGCGGTGGAGGCGGCGCTCAATGTTGAGGAGCCGACCGATCTCGCGACGCCCGAGCGCGAGACCATCATCGACGAGATTTTGGATGACGTGGTGGGCCTGGGGCCGTTGCAGCCGCTCATCGAGGACGATACCGTTACCGAGATCATGATCAACGGCTGCCGCTCGGCTTTCTTTGAACGCGGCGGCGTCTTGCACCCCATCGAGCATGCGTTTGAGGATGATGAGCAGATCCGTGTGCTTATCGACCGCATCATCTCGCCACTTGGCCGCCGTATCGACGAGCGCAGCCCTATCGTCAACGCCCGCCTCAAAACGGGCTATCGCGTCAACGCGGTGATTCCGCCTGTGGCGATTGACGGACCGATTCTCACCATCCGAAAGTTCTCGGACCGCATCTGCTCGCTGGACGAGCTTGTGGGGCTGGGGTCGCTGCCGCTTTGGTATGCGCAGCTGCTGTCATGCGCGGTGTCGCTGCGACAGGACCTGGCGGTTGCGGGAGGCACGGGATCTGGTAAGACCACCCTGCTCAACGCGTTGTCATGCGAGATTTCCACCGGCGAGCGCATCGTGACGATCGAGGACTCTGCCGAGCTCAAGTTTGCGCATCATCCGCACGTGGTGCGCCTAGAGGCGCGCGAGGCTTCGATTGAGGGCGAGGGCGCGGTGACGATCCGCGACCTGGTGACCAATGCCCTGCGCATGCGCCCCGACCGCATCGTGGTGGGCGAGGTGCGCGGTGCCGAGTGCTGCGACATGTTGCAGGCCATGAACACGGGCCACGACGGGTCGCTCACTACACTTCATGCGGGTTCAGAACAGGAGACCGTGGTGCGTCTGACGTTGCTTGCACGTTATGGCATCGATCTGCCGAGCGAGCTCATCGAGGAGCAGATTGCCATGGCGCTCGACGGCATCGTGATGTCCGAGCGCCACGCCGATGGCAGGCGCTTCGTCTCCTCGTATTCGGGGGTGCGTCGCGCCACGTCGGGCGGCGTAGAGCTCGAGCGCTATGTGACTTTCGATGCCGCCGAGCGCACCTGGACGCTTGACCGCGAGCCGCCGTTTATCGCAGAAGGCCTGCGGTCGGGGACGCTCACACAAGAGGAGGTGGACGAATGGAGGTCGCTGTGCCCCTCGTCGTAGGGGGTTTGGCAGGGTTTTCTGTTGCGACGGCGTGCGGGGCGGAACCTCGTGTGCCGCAGGTGCCGACGGCGGAGCTGGCGCGTCAGGCGCTCGAGACGGTGGCAGAGAAGCTGCCGCTTGAGCTGGTGGAAAACGATCTGCTGAAAAAGATCGCCCGTTCGTGGACATCGCTGGCTCCGGCGCATCGCCTTGGCCTCGTGATCGAAGATGCTTCGGGGCGTTTGGCGTTTCTGCTGCTATCGAGCGGTGTCTGCTGCGTTTTACTAACGATGGTGTCGTTATCGCCACTCGGATTTGCCTTGGGACTTGTTGCTCCGATTGCCGTTGGCGCCGCTCGGGACGGCTTTGAGAGCCGGCGCGAGCAACACGATGCAGAAGAGGCCATGCCCGAGGCGTTTACCGCACTTTCCATGTCGCTTGCCTCGGGACATTCGCTGGCCCAGGGCATGCGCTTTGTGGGCGCTCATGCGCAAGAACCGGTGCATACCGAGTTTTTGCGGGTGGCGGCGGCAATCGATTGCGGCATCTCGGCGACCGACGCACTCGATGACTTGCTCGTGCGCATCGACGCCCCCGGCCTTTCGCTTGTGACCTTGGCGCTCAAGGTGTCTCAGCGCACCGGTGCTCCGCTTGCCGACTTACTGTCCGAGGCGTCGAGCATGGTGGGGGAGCGCATTGAGCTCAAGCGCCGCCTGGATGTTAAGACGTCGCAGGCTCGCATGTCTGCGCATATGGTCGCGGCGATGCCGACGGGCATGTGCGCGGTGTTGGCGCTGCTTTCGGCAGATTTTCGTCGCGGTCTTGCGACGCCTGCCGGCGCGGGCGCTGTGGTGCTGGGTCTTGCCCTCAACGCCGTTGCCCTGGTGGTTATCCGGCGCATTATGCGGGTGGAGCTATGAGCGCCCCGGTTGCAGTTGCGGCTTGCCTGTGCGCTCTGAGTGTATTTGTCGCGACGGGTTTGGATCGGGCGGATGCACGCAAGATCGCAGAGGTCTGCAAGCGCGAGGCGGTGCTGGTCGCTGCCGCGGGTCGCTCGGTGGTCGATGCTCTGGCCGCGCGAGTGAAGGGCGCGGTTGGAGCGGGCGGCCCGGCGCGAGTGTCGCTCGGCGAAGTGTCCGAGATGATCGATGTTGTGCGCTTGGGTCTTTCGGCCGGTCTTTCGTTTGATGCGGCGCTTGAGATTTTCTGCGCCAACCGCCGGTCAGTGCTGGCTCTTCGCCTTGAGCGGGCCTGCATGGCGTGGCAGGTGGGCGTGGGCACGCGTGAGGACGAGTTGTTGGCCGCCGCGCGCGACCTGGACGTGCGAGCGCTCGAGACCTTTGCCATCACGGTGGGGCAGGCGCTCGTCCTGGGTGCCCCACTTGCCGAGACGCTGGCCGCTCAAAGTCGCGAGATCCGTGCGGCTCATCGCGCCGCGGTCGAGCGCGAGATTGAGCGTGCGCCCGTCAAGCTGCTGATTCCCACCGGCACGCTCATCTTGCCGGCGTTGCTTCTGTCCATATTGGGCCCGCTGCTGGGAGCAGGCGGGATGATGTAGGGAGGAATACATGAACACGATGGTCGAAGTTGCTGACAAGGCTTGGAGCTGGGCTTTTTGCCGGGCGATCCGCGCTCGCCAGCATGCCAAGGAGCTGTTGCAGGAGGAGAGCGCGCAGGGTACCACCGAGTACGCCATTTTGGTGGGCGTGCTCGTGGTGATCGCGATTATTGCCATCGTTGCATTTAAAGGCAAGGTCCAAGATCTATGGAACGCTATCAGCGAGGGCATCAACAGCCTGTAGAGGGCGAGCGCCCCATCGGGGTGCTGCTGGTGTTTGCTTGCCTGACCGTGGCGATAGCGGCGGTGCTTTGGGGGCTTAACGCCGCGCGGCAGCAGCGTCCTGGGGCCGCCTTCGATTCGGGCTCAGATTCGGCGGTGGCGTCTCAAAAAGATGAGATGCGAGATGCGGACGATTCGGATGTCGCTGTCACGGCGCAAACCTTTCTGCGGACGCTCGACAAGCGGTCTGGCACTGCGACGGATTCGCCTGAGGACAACGCGATTGCGGTCCGGCTTGCATGGTCCGAGGACCGACCGATGACCGAGGCAGCGGCGGATATGTTACGCGCCTACCGCGAGGTGCCAACGGCCCAGCTCGCCCTGAGCGGCTATCTCGATATTAAGGGCAACGTATGGGGCACTATCGTGCGTGACGGACGCGGCTGGGTCGATATGGTGACGGTTGCCGCGGATACCGGCGATGCTTCGTGTCGTCTGCGCGCCGTGCGCCTGGTACCGCAAACAATAAGCTCAAAGGAGGGATCGTGAAATGCATGGCGTTCTGCGTGAAGAGGTTGCCCAAGCGACTGTGGAATACGCCATCGTCACGGTGGCGCTGCTTTCCATCGTGCTGGCGATCGCGGGGCTTTGGCGTGCCGGTGCCGATGGGCGCTTGGCGGCGCTGGTCGAGCGGGCGGCATCTCACGGCGTCACCTCGACATCGGTTGTCGACGCTGCTGCGGGTGCTAAGGACATCGTGTTGTATTGATGTTGCGCGCGAGGACCGGGCGCAGTCTACGGTCGAGGCCGCTTTTTTGCTGCCGACGTTTTTGACGCTCATCCTTCTCGCCCTGCAACCGGTGTGCCTGCTTTATACGCGCGCGGTCATGGAGTCTGCCGCCGCCGAGACCGCGCGGCTCATGACCACGACGACGGCGGAGGACGACGATCTCAAGGAGTTCACCCGCCGCCGGCTTGCCGCAGTGCCCAACGTTTCGATTTTTCATGCCGGCGGGCCGTTGTCGTGGGATATCGAGCTTGGCCGGGCCGATGCGGGTGGCGTCTCGTCCGTGTCCGTTTCCGGCGAGGTCAAGCCGTTGCCTGTGATCGGTGCGTTTGCGCAGGCTATGGGTGGTACCGCCGAGGGCGGCTACGTTGAGCTCAAGGTCGATGTCTCGTATCAATCACGTCCCGAATGGCTGGAGGGAGATTATGATTCGTGGATTGCTACATGGGATTAAGCGTTTCTGGTCTAGATGCGTTTTGACGCGCCGTCCGAGCTGCCATCGCAAGCGAGGCGGCTTTATGGGCCGCGCCGGTATCGACCTGTTTATCGAAGACGGTGCCTACACCACGCTTTCTTCTGCCGTGGTCATCCTAGTGGTGCTCACGTTGTTGTTTTCGTCGACCGCGGCGATATGGAGCATGTCGCGTGCCGGGGATACCCAGGTGGCGGCCGATAGTGGCGCGCTGGCGGGTGCCAACGTAGTGTCGTCCTATCACACGGCTGCCACGGTGGTTGATGCGAGCATCTTGAGTCTGGGGCTGGCGGGGTTTGCCACAATCGGGACGGGCCTGGTCGCCATCCTCATCCCAGGTGCCGAACCAGTTGCCGGCAATATGGTCGACACCGGGATTGAGATCATTAAAACGCGCAACAAGTTTGCCAAAAGCGCATCGGAAGGCTTGCAGAAAATCGAGACGGCTCTGCCGTATCTGATTGCCGCGCGTGCCACGCGGGCGGTGTCGGCGCAGGATACCGATAGTGTGGCCTATACCGGTACGGCGCTTGCCGTGCCCAGGACATCCGAATCGGACTTCGCCGCGCTCAAAGGGTCAGAGATCTCGACCGATGCCATCGAGAGCACCTCAAAAGACCTTGACTATGCTGCCAAGGAACTGAAGAAAGCGTCCGAGAAAACGTCAAAGGCCAAGGAACGCGCCTGGCTTGCCGATTGCGGTGGATCGGACAGAGGCGCAGTCGGAAGCTGTTCGTGCATGTGGGAACGCGCGAAGAACTTGGCGAAGCTTTCGGATATTGAGAATCCGCACTATGCCTCGAGTGTCACATGGGAGCCGCAAGTGGCGCTCGATCGCGCGAAGGCCTATTACCGCTTGCGCCTTGCAAACGAGGCACCTCAGGGCTCAAGCGTCGAGACGAAGGCGGAGTCGGCGGCGCGCAAGGCGTTTTACACCTATGCGAGTACAGAGGTCAATCGTGCATATGTAACCGAGGACGGAGATGCAGTCACTTTCCATATCCCGCTGTTGCCGCGCAACGCTGACGAGGTGCGAGCGACGGAACTCTATACCGATGCGGCGTGGCCAACCAGCGCCATCGATGGCAAGACGTATCTGCATTACGGAACGAGTTGCCCCAACTATAAGAAGGGGTCGCCAGGCGGGCTAGCCTCGGTTGCTGATTATGACGGGCAGGACAGATGCAACAGATGCCATTTTGGCGTTTCGTCGCTCGGTGCCGTTGCAGCGCCTTCGACTTCTATCGAAAACGGCTTCGAATACCACTTTGACAAGCTCAAAGACGCCCTGGAAGACTACGTTAAATGCCGCAACATAGAACTCGAACTTGAGCGTCAGACCGAGGATGAGGCCGACCGTGCGGGCAATGCGTTTGACCAGGCCATTAAAGCGCTTTCCGGCGAGCGCCCGCGTATCGCCCCACCTGGACGCAACGGCGTGGTCGCATTTGCAGTTTCGGGTGACATTACCAGCCCCGATCAACTTAACTCCTCGTTTAACACGGCAGTCAGGCTTGGCGATCGCGGTGCTATCTCTGCCGCGGTGCTGGCGCCCGATGAGGCGACGGCGCAAAACAACGTGCTTTCGCGATTTTTCTCGACATTGAAGGAACGCTCGGGCGGCGTTGCCGGCGTGCTCGACGGCGTCATGGATGTTTGGGGACGGCTGCTCGTGGGATACGGTGATATCCAAGGTTCGGCCGACGAACTTATGGACGAGATGATTAAAGACCTAGGAGGGGGCAGCGGTGCGTTGGGCTCCATCGCATCGTGGCTCGGCGATACCGTTTCGGCGTCCGTGGCGGCGCTGGGTTTGGAACCGTGCGACTTGCGCCTGCGAAAGCCGGTGCTGACCGATTCCGCCAATGTCATTAAGAGTCCGGGGTCTGACATTGCGGGTCTCTCTCAAGCGCAAGACAAACTGCGAAGTATTCCGTTGGGCGTGACCGATCCCAAGGCGCTTTGCGAGGCGTTGGAATATCAAGTCGAACGCACCATTAGCGGTACGGTGTTCACGCTTGCGGAGATTCCTCTGCCCGGCGGCGGCTCCATCCCACTCACCGTCGATGTCGCCACGCTGGTTGGCGCTCTGGGCGGTGGGTCGTAATGAGTATCCGCATGCGTCTGCGCGAGGAGCGCGCCCAAGCGACGGTGGAGATGGCGGTGGTTACGCCCGTTTTGCTGGTGCTGGCACTCATCGTGTACAACGTCATGATCTTTGCCAGCGCTGTCGCGCGCTTCGACCGCGTGGTACCCGACATCGTGTTGGCGCACGCCGTGGCGTCGGAGGGGGAGGGCGACGAAAGCTCTGCCGATGCCTCGGCGACGGTTCAGACTCAAATTCTGAATGCCATGGAAGGCTATGACTTGCGGATCGAAGTGTCGAGCGAGCAAGGCGCGGAGGCATTGGATGGTGGCCTGCTTTCCCTATCCGGTACGTTTAGGACCTACACCTGCACCATGCACTATGAGCCGTGGCCGACTTCTCTCAGCATCGCTGGCGTTTCGCTGGGGGCGCCGACAACGTTGTCGCACGAGCGCGCGGTGACGGTCGATCCATGGCGTCCGGGGGTGGTCATGTGACCGCGGTCTCGTCTTACATCGCCTACGCGCGGGCACTCAACAGGCTGGGTTGGACGCCGGCCGAGTTTGTGGTGGCGGAGTCGTTTGCCGTGCGCCTGCGCGGCATGCTGGGACGGCGTCCGGTTGCCGCCAACGGCCTGCCGCTTGTCATGGCGTTTCCGCACTGTTCCTCGGTCCACACGTGTTTTATGGCTTATCCCATCGATATCGCCTTTATCGATGCGCGCGGCTATGTCCTCGTATGCTACGAAAACGTACGTCCCTGGCGTATGTGCTCCTGTCCCGGCGCCTGGGCCGTACTAGAGCGCCCTTCAATCATTGTTTCGACCCCTGCTCTCCAACGCGTGCCGGCTTAAGGGACTGAGCGAAAAACTTCTTGCTGCCGGCTGATGCCTCTGACGTGCCGATTTATAGAACCGAGGCTGTGCTCAAAAACTTTTTTAAAATTCTCGGTTGACCGGAACGCGTCCTTGGTTATACTAATCAAGCCTTGAAACAAGGCACACCTCAAATGGCTGGGTAGCTCAGTTGGTAGAGCAGAGGACTGAAAATCCTCGTGTCAGGGGTTCGATTCCCTTCCCCGCCACCTTGAATTGACTAGGACCTCTGCAAAGGGGTCCTTTTCTTTTACCGAGGGCTCTGCGGAAACTGCGTCCCGGAATTTGGATTCAGAGCGGGATGCGTTTTCCGCTTTAAGGCCGCTTGGGAAAGCACGGCCCGGAATCCGGCGCCAGAATGGGACGCGCTTTCCTTTTGCGGCCTTTGGCGGAAACTGCGTCCCAGATCCCGCGCTCAGAACGGGATGCATTTTCCGCCGCCTGCCTCCGGCACACGTGCACATCTCGCGCGCCATCTCGGACCCGCCCGCCTAGACATTCCTCCCACTTTTGCGCCACTTTGTAGACCGTTCGGTCGCCTGTCTGCATGCGCGGGTATACTCAAATCGATAGATATGTCATGCAAGAGCGATGCGGGCTTAGCCCGTATGATTCAAAAGGGGGCAGTGATGGAGAGGATACTCGGCGTTAATCTCTCTGGCTGGTTTATTCCCGAGCCTTGGGTGACCCCGTCGCTATACGCGGCGACCGGTGCATCCAACGCGGCCGAGCTGCAGGAGGCCATGGGCACCGCCGCCTATAACGAGCGCATGCGCCGTCATTACGAGACGTTTGTGAGCGAGGACGATTTCCGTCGCATGGCGCAGATCGGCCTCAACGCCGTGCGTCTGCCGGTGCCCTGGTATGCCTTTGGCTCGCAGGAGTCCGATGCGTCCTACATCTCGGTTGTCGACTACATCGACCGTGCAATTGAGTGGGCTGCCAAGTACAACATTCGCGTGCTGCTTGACCTGGCGACTGTGCCCGGTGGCCAGGGCGATTCCAACGATTCGCCCGCCACGCCGGAGGCTGTTGCCGAGTGGCATTCGTCCACTAACGGCCGCCATGTCGCACTCGACGTGCTCGAGCGCTTGGCCGAGCGTTACGGCGAGGCCGAGAGCCTGCTGGGCATTGAGCTGCTGGATACGCCGCAGATGAGTGTCCGCAAGAGCCTCTTTACCATGACGGATGGCATTCCGGCCCACTACCTGCGCAATTTCTATCGCGATGCCTACGAGCTCGTTCGTTCGTATATGCCCGAGGATAAGATCGTCGTCTTCTCGTCGTCGGGGCATCCCAGCGAGTGGAAGCATTTTATGCGCGGCGCCAAGTACAAGAACGTCTACATGGACCTTCACTTGTACCATTACCGCGACGAGCATGCGCTCGACATCACGAGCCCCCGCGGGCTGACGACGGCGATTTCGCGTAACAAGCGCGAGCTCAAAGAAGCGATTTCGACTGGGTTCCCCGTGCTGGTGGGCGAATGGTCGGGCGCGGCGATCTTTGCCAACTCGTCGGTTACGCCTGAGGGCCGCAATGCCTACGAGCGCGTGTTTATCGCCAACCAGCTGGCTTCGTTTGCGCCGGCTGCCGGTTGGTTCTTCCAAACGTGGAAGACCGAGAAGCGCATTGCAGCATGGGACGCCCGCGCGGCGCTCGGTACGCTCGAGCGCGGCATGATTGAATAGGTTGATATGACGCAAAACAGCGCCCATACGGGCAAACTCTATGTGGTCGGCACGCCCATCGGCAACCTGGGCGACCTGTCCCCGCGCGTTGGCGAAGCCTTTGCCGCTGCCGATGTCATCTGCTGCGAAGACACGCGTGTGACGTCAAAGCTGCTGATGCACCTGGGCATTTCCAAGCCGCTTGTCCGTTGCGACGAGAATGTGATCGCCAGCCGCGCCGCCGGCCTGGTCGACCGTCTGCTGGCGGGGGAGACCCTCGCCTTTGCCTCGGACGCCGGCATGCCGAGCGTGTCCGATCCCGGCCAGGCGCTAGTTGAGGCGGCGCGTGAGGCCGATGTGCCCGTCGAAGTTATTCCCGGGCCCTCTGCTTGCGTCACGGCGCTTGTTTCGTCCGGCATTCCCTGCGAGCATTTCTTCTTCGAGGGCTTTTTGGGCCGAAAGCACGGTGACCGCGTGCGCCGTTTGCAGCGCCTTGCCGTGGTGCCCGGCGCGCTCATCTTCTACGAGTCTCCACATCGCATCGTGGCGACACTCGAAGCCGTGGTGGAGGTCTTTCCCCAGCGTGAGGTTGCCGTCTGCCGCGAGCTCACCAAGTTGCACGAGGAGGTCTTGCGCGGGCCCGCTGCCCAGCTTGCCGAGGAGCTACGTGCCCGCGGCGAGGTGAAAGGCGAGATTGCGCTGGTCATCGCGCCGCCGAGCGAGGACGAAGAGGCCGGTATCGCGCCGGTTGGCGCCGCGGCAGCGGATCCCGACGAGGCCCTGCGCGCGGATATCCGCGCCGCGCTCGAGGAGGGGGAGCCCGCGTCTGCGGTGGCCAAGCGCCTGTCTCAGAAGTATTCGCGCCGCAAGCGCGATGTCTATGCCATGGTGCTCGATATGCAATAGATGGAGGATATCCAGCCCTTGCGCTAGAATCATCCTCTGTATGCAACGTTTTTCTGGAGGACAAACCCCATGGATCAAAGCAAGCCTTCGTTCTTTATCACGACGCCCATCTACTACGTCAACGCCGATCCGCACCTGGGCACGGCTTATTCCACCATCATCGCCGACGTTCAGGCTCGCTATCGCCGTTCCGTCGGCTATAACGTCAAGTTCCTGACCGGCATGGACGAGCACGGCGAGAAGGTCGCCGAGGCCGCAGCCAAGCACAACATGACGCCGCAGGAGTGGACCGATAGCCAGGCTCCGCACTTCAAGGAGCTTTGGAGCAAGCTCGAGATTTCCAATGATGACTTCATTCGCACCACCGAGCCGCGCCAGCACCATGCCGTGCAGTACCTGTGGGAGCGCATGAAGGAGTCCGGCTACCTGTATAAGGGCAGCTACGACGGCTGGTATTGCGTGCCTGACGAGACCTACTTTACCGATACGCAGGTCCAGAAGGGCGACGAGGAGTACGGCAGCGTCGGCCAGCACCTGTGCCCCGACTGCCACCGTCCGCTTGAGCGCGTGCAGGAGGAGTCCTACTTCTTTAAGCTTTCCGCCTTCCAGGACAAGCTGCTTAAGCTCTATGACGAGCATCCCGACTTTGTCGAGCCTGCGTTTCGCATGAACGAGGTTCGCAGCTTTGTCGAGGGCGGCCTTAACGACCTTTCCGTGAGCCGTACGAGCTTTGACTGGGGCATTCAGGTCCCGTTTGACGAGGGTCACGTGACCTACGTGTGGTTCGATGCGCTGCTCAACTATATGACGGCCGTCGGCTACGGTGTCGACACCGACGAGGCGCGTGCCGAGCTGGCCTATCGCTGGCCCGCGCAGTTCCACATCGTGGGTAAGGACATCATCCGCTTCCACTGCGTCATTTGGCCCGCCATGCTCATGGCCATCGGCGAGGCCCTGCCCGAGCACGTCTTTGCCCACGGCTTCCTGACCGTGCGCAATGCCGAGACCGGCAAGGCCGAGAAGATGTCCAAGAGCCGCGGCAACGCCATCGCTCCGCAGGACGTTATCGACATGCTGGGCGTCGAGGGCTATCGCTACTACTTTATGACCGACGTCGTCCCCGGCACCGACGGTGCCATCAGCTTCGACCGCATGGAGCAGGTCTACAACGCCGACCTGGCCAACAGCTGGGGCAACCTCATCTCGCGTTCGCTCAACATGAGCGGCAAGTATTTTGACGGTTGCGCGCCCGCCAAGCCCGCATCGTTCGATGCGTTCGACAACCCGCTGGCAAAGATTGCCGATGGTCTGGTCGAGCGCTACATGGCCAAGATGGACGTGCTCGATTACGGTGGAGCCAAGGACGAGGTCATGGAGCTCATCCACGCCGCCAACCACTACATCGAGGACTCCGAGCCTTGGGCACTTGCCAAGGACGAGGCCAAGGCTGACGAGCTGGCGTTTGTGATCTACAACCTGCTCGAGGCCATCCGCATTGCCGCTCACCTGCTGATGCCGCTCATGCCCCAGACTTCTGCCGAGGCTCTGCGCCGCCTGTCCTGCGAGGACGAGGCCGCGAGCGACGACCTCAAGGGCATTTGCGCTTGGGGCCTGCTTGCTGGTGGTCAGCCCGTCGAGAAGGGCGATCCGCTGTTCCCGCGTCTGGCGTAGAGACCGCGCGAGCGCCATATCGGCAATTTGCTGTTTAGCTGTAAGGGCATGGCCGCCACGGTCCATGCCCTTTTGTTTCAAGACGCCGCCATCATGCTAAGGAGGCAACCATGACAACTTCGCCTTTGGCAAACCCCACGGCCACCAGGGAGCTGCTAGAGGAGTTTGGCCTTGCGACTAAGCATCGCCTGGGCCAGAACTTTCTAATCGACAATCATGTGATCGAGCGTATCTGCGAGCTTGCCGAGCTTGCAGGTGACGAGCGCGTACTCGAGGTGGGTCCGGGTTGCGGCACGTTGACACTTGCGTTGCTGCAGGAGGCGGCGTGCGTTACGTCGATCGAGGCCGATCCCGAGCTTGAGCCGGTGCTTGACGCCCACGCCGCCGACTATGCCAACTTCCGCTTTATCATGGGCGATGCGCTCAAGGTGGGCCCGGAGCAGATTGAGCAGGTTGCGGGCGGTACGCCGACGGTGTTTGTCGCGAATCTGCCCTACAACGTGGCGGCGACGATCATCCTTCAGTTCTTCCAGACGATGCCGGCGCTCAAGCGTGCCGTCGTCATGGTGCAAAAGGAGGTTGCCGATCGCATTGCCGCAACGCCCGGTAACAAGACCTATGGCGGCTACACGGCAAAACTCGGCCTGTACGCGCAGGTGACGGGTCGCTTTGAGGTGCCGCCGCGTTGCTTTATGCCGGCGCCGCACGTGGACTCGGCCGTCGTGCGTATCGACCGTGTTGACGGCGTGGTGCCCGAGGGGTTCGATCGCGAATTTGTGGCCCGCGTGATTGATGCTGCATTTGCTCAGCGTCGCAAGACCATCCGCAATTCCATGAGCGCCAACGGCTTTGCCAAGGACGTGCTCGATGCTGCCTTTGAGGCTTGCGGTATTGCACCCACCACGCGCGCCGAGACGCTTGATGTTGCTGACTTTGTCCGTCTGGCCCAGGAGCTAATCCATGATGCCTAATGCCGAACGTGTGACGTTTACCAAGAAAAAGAAGACGGTTGCTTGTCCCGTGCCCTTGGCACCGCTTGCCGACACGCATGCGCATCTGCTTTCGTTCTGGGGCAAGGATGTGCCTGAGACGCTCGTGCGTGCCAAGGCGGCGGGCGTCGACCTGTTGGTGACGATGTTCGACCCCATCGCTGATAAACGCAGCGTGACGGACTATAGCGACTGGCTGACGCGCGAGATTCTGCCGATGCAGGATATCCCGCAGATCAAGTATCTTGCCGGCGTGCATCCGTATGGCGCGCCGGACTATGCCGACGACGTTCACGCACAGGTCGTTGCCGCACTCGATGGTCCCTTATGCGCCGGTATTGGCGAAATCGGCCTGGACTACCACATGGACTATGACGACGATATCGCGCCGGCACCCCATAACGTGCAGATTGACTGCATGGCGCGCCAGCTCGAGCTTGCCGTGTGCCGTAACGTGCCGGTGGAGCTACATCTGCGTCACGAGGACACGGACCAGGAGCGCACCTCGCACGTGGACGCCTACAACGTGCTTCGTGAGGTGGGCGTGCCCCAGGCCGGTTGTGTGCTGCACTGCTTTGGCGAGGACCGCGCCACGATGGAGCGCTTTGTGGAGCTGGGCTGCTATATCGCCTATGGTGGTGCGGCCACCTTCAAGCGCAACGACGACGTGCGCGAGGCATTTGCGGCAACCCCACTCGATCGAATTTTGTTCGAGACGGATTGCCCGTATATGGCTCCGGAGCCCATCCGCGGTCTTGAATGCGAGCCCGCAATGATCTCCATTACGGCAAACGCGCTGGTTAACGACCGTGTCGATCGCACTGGTGAGGACGCCGAAACAATCGCGCAAGCCGCTTGGGAGAATGCCTGCAAACTTTTTCAAAAATAGTTCTTGCGTTCGTGGTGGCGCTCCGTTATTCTAATTCCTGCACGCGGGCGTGGCGGAATTGGCAGACGCGTACGGTTCAGGTCCGTATGGGGGCAACCCCATGAAGGTTCAAGTCCTTTCGCCCGCACCATTGATTGAAAGAGCTCCCAGCAATGGGAGCTTTTTTGTTATGGGCCGTTTTGGCAGATTTGACATATCGATTTCGCGCGGTAGATGTCCCTGTGGTCAAAAAGTGGCAAATATGAGTACTGACATGAAAATAGAGACATTTCATGAAGCTTTTTTTGCTCATTTTGCGCAACAGATGTACGCTAATTTGGCTCAACCTTGAGACAAAATGAAGTAATTTCGATAGACCTCGGGTTCAACGAGGCGATTTTGACCCAAATACGCTGTTACTAAACTGGTAACAGTACTCATATTTGGCCTTTTTTGACCACGGGTCCTCTTGTTGGTGTCACACAGCTGCTTCGTGCGGGTATCCTAGTGCCAACGTGTGCCTATCAGAGGAGAGACCATGCTGTTGTCCGGTATCATCGCCGCCCTTACCAGCCTTTTGATTCCCATCATCATTCTGTTGCTGCTGCTTCCCAACGCCTGCTATGTCGTTGAACAACAGCATGCCGTGATCATCGAGCGCCTGGGCAAGTTCAATCGCATCGTCAATGCGGGCTTCCACATGAAGGTACCCGTGATCGACCGCAAGGCCGCCACGGTGAGTCTGCGCACCATGAAAAACGGTTTTGGCATCGACGTTAAGACCCAGGACAACGTGACCATCGGCCTTGAGGTCTCTGCTCAGTACCACGTGAGCTATGACATGGGCGCCGGCCCGGCAGATTCGGGCATCTACAAGAGCTACTATATGCTGCAGGAGCCCGTCGACCAGATGCGTGACTTCATCACCGACGCCCTGCGCTCTTCGATTCCCGTCTACACACTCGATGAGGTCTTTGCCAAGAAGGATGACATCGCCAAGGATGTCAACGCTACCGTGTCCGAGCAGATGGCTGCCTACGGCTTCACCCTCGTGTCGACACTCATCACCAAAATCGCGCTGCCGACCGAGGTCGAGAACTCCATGAACGACATCAATGCCGCCCAGCGAAAGCGCGCTGCCGCGCAGGAGCTCGCCGAGGCCGACCGCATCAAGCGCGTCACCGAGGCGACCGCCGAGGCTGAGGCGATGGAAAAGGCGGGCGAGGGCATCGCCAACCAGCGCAAGGCCATCGCGCTGGGCATCAAGGATTCGCTCGAGATCATCCAGGAGACGGGAGTCGGCAATGACGAGGCCAACCAACTGTTCATGTTTACGCAGTGGTCCGAGATGATGACGGAGTTCGCTCGCACGGGTAAAACCTCGACGGTCGTGCTGCCGAGCGACTTTTCGCAGTCGGCCTCTATGTTCGAGCAGATGCTGGCTGCCGGTAAGGTTCAGAACGAGTCAAAGGAGTAGACACGCGTGAAATACACCGTCGTTTGTGTCGGTAAGCTCAAGGAGCGCTTTTGGAAGGACGCCTGCGCTGAGTACACCAAGCGCCTGGGTGCCTATGCCAAGGTTGATATCCGCGAGGTGGCCGATATCGACCCGGCTAAGGCGGGCGGCGTGGATGCCGCGCGCGACAAGGAGGGGGCGGCGATTCTTGCTGCCTTGCCGTCTCGAGCGCATGTGATCCTGCTGGCTATCGAGGGCATGGAGCGTTCGAGTGAGGAGCTCTCGGCGAGGCTCGACGATCTTATGCTGCGAGGCAGCAGCGACATTGCCTTTGTGATTGGCGGTTCGGACGGCGTGAGTGATGAGGTGCGCGCACGAGCCGACGAGATGCTCAGCTTTGGACGCATTACCTTGCCGCATAACTTGGCGCGCGTGGTGCTGCTAGAGCAGATTTACCGTGCCTGCAAGATCAGTCGTGGCGAGCCGTATCACAAATAGGTCGGCAATACGAAACAATGGCGTGGGACAATACCTTTCGTTTTGAGGAATGTGCCTGAAAGGACTATGCGATATGAAGATTGGATTTGTCGGTTTTGGCAATATGGCGAGCGCTATGGCCGATGGCTGGATCGCTGCCGGTGTAGCTGCGAGCGACATGTGCGCCTGCGCGGGTCGCTACGACGCACTGGTTGAGCGCTGCGAGGCGCGCGGCATGGTCGCCTGCCACGATGCCGCCGAGGTTGTCGCCGCATCCGATATCGTGGTCGCTGCGGTCAAACCGTACATGATCGAGAAGGTATTCGCCCCGCTCAAGGACATTCTTGCCGACAAGGTCGTTCTGTCGGTTGCCTGGACTTGGGACAGTGCCAAGTGGGAGCGGGTCCTGCCGGGCGTCGCGCATATCTCGACGGTGCCCAACACACCGGTTTCGGTGGGCGAGGGCGTCATCGCCTGCGAGAAGTCCTCTACGCTCAACGGCGAGCAGCGTGCTGTTGTGCTCGACCTGCTCGGTAAGCTTGGCGCTGTCGTCGAACTCGATACGAGCCTGCTGTTTGTGGGCGGCACGGTGGGTGGTTGCGCTCCGGCATTTGTCGCCATGGCAATCGAGGCCCTGGGTGATGCAGCGGTCAAGCACGGTATCCCGCGTGCCGATGCCTATCGCATTGTGAGCCAGATGGTGTTGGGTACGGCAAAGCTGCAGCTTGCAACTGGCCAGCATCCTGCGGCGATGAAGGATGCCGTATGCTCGCCCGGCGGTGCCACCATCAAGGGCGTCATCGCGCTCGAGGATGCCGGCATGCGCAGCGCCCTGGTCAAGGCCATCGACGCAACTCTCCAGTAAAACCTGCCATTTAGGGACAGGTTTATTTTGGCAGGTTTTTCCTGCGGTTTTGTCGTATATGCGAAAAGCGCCCCGCAACCGGATCGTTACCGGTTGCGGGGCGCTTGCGTTTGCCCAGATAAAACCGACCAAAATAAACCTGTCCCTTTTTGGCAGGTTAGTCCCAGAAGCTGTCTTCCTCATCCTCGGACTTGGGTCCGCGGTCGACGTACATCTTATGGGTACGTTTCTCCATTACAAAGGCAAGAATCGCAAATAACAGGATGCCGCCGGCGAAAAGGATGGCAAAACCGGTGCGGGTGCCAAACAAAAAGGAAAAAACTGCGTCCATTGGGTGCCTTCTTGCGTAGTTGAGTTGGGTCGTAAACGCTCATAAGTATATACTTGCCCATACATGTACAAGGTTGCAACCTAAATGGAATGTATATCGCCGGAGGATCTAATGCTTGATATCAAGTTTGTTCGCGAGAACCCCGATGCCATCGATGTCGCCATGGCTAACCGCCAGACGTCTTGGGATCGCGAGAAGTTCTTTGAGCTCGACGACGAGCGCCGTGCCGTCATCACCGAGGTCGAGGAGCTCCAGGCTACGCGCAATGCCGAGTCCAAGAAGATCGGCGCCCTGATGAAGGAGGGCAAGAAGGACGAGGCCGAGGCCGCCAAGGAGGCCGTGCGCGCCGTCAACGAGAAGATTGACGGTCTGGCCGAGCGCCGTACTGCTCTCGAGCAGGAGCAGTACGACTTCATGGCTCACCTGCCCAACATTCCTTGCGAGGCCACGCCGTACGGCAAGGACGAGGACGAGAATATTGAGCGCCGTCGTTGGGGCACCCCGCGCGAGTTCGACTTCGACTTTAAGCCGCATTGGGATCTGGGCACCGATCTGGACATCCTCGACTTCGAGCGCGGCAACAAGCTCTCCGGCAGCCGTTTTACCGTTCTCGGTGGCGCTGGCGCCCGCCTGGAGCGCGCCCTCATCAACTTCTTCCTCGATACGCACACCAGCCGTGGTTTTAAGGAGTGGTGGCCGCCCATCGTCGTCAAGCGTCAGACCATGTTTGGCACGGGTCAGCTGCCCAAGTTCGAGGACGACGCCTATCACGTCTCGGGTGACAACTTCCTGATCCCCACCGCCGAGGTCGTGCTCACCAACCTGCACGCCGGCGAGGTCCTCGACGCCGACACCCTGCCGCGCCGCTACACCGCCTTCACCCCCTGCTTCCGCGAGGAGGCCGGTTCCGCCGGTCGCGACACCCGCGGCATCATCCGTCAGCACGAGTTCGACAAGGTCGAGATGGTCAAGTTCGCTAAGCCGGAGGAGTCCGACGAGGAGCTCGAGAGCATGACCGCCGAGGCCGAGTACCTGCTGCAGCAGCTGGGCCTTCCGTATCGCGTGATTAGCCTGTGCACCGGCGACTTGGGCTTCTCTGCCCGTCAGACCTACGACGTCGAGGTCTGGCTGCCGAGCTACAACGCCTACAAGGAGATCAGCTCCTGCTCCAACTGCGGTGACTTCCAGGCTCGCCGCGCCAACATCAAGTATCGCGACCCCGAGAACTTCAAGGGTTCGCGCTACCTGCACACCCTCAATGGTTCCGGCCTGCCGGCCGGCCGCACCATGGCCGCCATTCTGGAGAACTACCAGAACGCCGACGGCACCATCACGATCCCCGAGGTTCTGCGTCCTTACATGGGTGGTCTCGAGAAGATCGAGCCGGTCGCGTAAGTTGGCTGCATAGGGGATATGCAAGGGCGCTCCTTCGGGGGCGCCCTATTTCGTGCGCAGGTCCATACCATGCCGTGCGGACAGCTCAATAGAAAACACACGAACAGCTGTTCTGTATACAGCCATCTACCTGCTATGCTTTTGCTAAATAAGAGCGAGAGAAAGGGGACGCGATGGAGCTGTTTGATGATCGGGTGGTTTTGTTTGAGAGCGACGAGGGTGGGGAGTACCTGCTTGTAACGTGTGAGCCGTCTGGCATGGGTGGCCTGGTGGTTCGACAGACGAGTGAGGGTCCGTTGACACAATGGTGTTTTGAGGAGTCGCCGCATGTGGTCGAGACGTTTGTGGCGCACGAGGGGCTTGTGGCGCTGGAGCACTTCTATGGAGTTGGGACTTCCAACCAGGTCGCGCGCATGCTGAGCATCTCGTTTGCCGATTATGATTGTGCCCAGCGGGTGAGATCGCTCCTGAGGGAACTTGATGCTAAGTTTGACGTGATCGAAAAGCCAATCGATCGTACGGGGAACGGCGGTATATGCGGAGCAGCATGACAAAACTGCGTTCCACAAAAAAGTTTGAGATTGTGCTTGACTCCAATAAGCTAAAGTGGTTTTATATGTCTTGCGCTGCGGCGTTACCTCAGCTGGATAGAGGGTCTGACTACGAATCAGAACGTCATAGGTTCGAATCCTATACGCCGCACCAATTGAACTTGAAGCCTCCGGCAACGGGGGCTTTTCTTTTATGTCGCCGCTGCATGGATTCGAACCTCGGTCGAGGCGCGGGCGCCAAGAAAACGCGGAGCGTTTTTAGCGAGCGGGCGAGCACGCCGGCAGGCGGGCGAAGCCGGTGCGGATCCGCGCAGCGGATGCGCGGAATCCTATACGCCGCACCATTTGAGATTAAAGCTCCCGGCAATGGGGGCTTTTCTTTTGCGCCAGCTTGAGTGCTTTCGTCCAAAGGGACGATTTCCTGTCGACTCGTGTAAGATTCCGAGTAGGTATCGCGGCCTATCCGCGACCGCTCCTTCTCTAGACGACCGATCAGGGTGATATTTCGTGGCAGAGCGTCCGACATACAAGCTCAGGTTTCTCGATCCCAAAAAGCGCTTTCCGGCGATGCCCGAGCAGCCTGCGGGACGCTCATATGGCGTGGTCTGGAAACTCTTTGGCGAGGATCAGCATGAATCTTGTTATGTCGTCGAATTCGTTGGCAAAAGTCATGTGTCGCTTTTGGGCTACGTAAGCGTTTCGGGTGAGGTGTACAAGGTGGACCGCCCCGTCAGCGAGGCTCCGCTGCCCAACGATCCCGACATGGAACTGGTCCTTGACGAGTCGGATTCCGGTATTGGTGAGATTATGGTAAGGGAGGCCAACGGTGCAATGCGCGCGTGCGCGCAAACTGCCGGCTCTCCCGAAGGCCCCATGCGCGAGCAGTCCGACCACGAGACATGGAATTCGATCCGCGCCCTTCCTTACGGCGAGTTCATGGCATCGATGTTCCTGCGCTACGTGATATTCGCTGACTCCGAAAATGCCATTGCGAGCACGGCGAACGCCGGCGGACTCGACGAGGGTATGCAAAATGTTGTCGACAAGATCAAGCTCGTAAAGTTGCCCGAGCCGGTCGAGGTGTTTTTGGGCTTTCACACGGCACCGCTACCTGACGCTATCGAGACGCTGCTCTACCGCGTTGACCATGCCGAGAATCCGAGCGGTATCGAGCGTTATGCCGCCGCCCTCATGAGTGAAATTGACTTGCCCCGCCTGCGCACCATCGCTGCCAAGTCCGAGATGAGCTTGGCTCGCATTGATCGCTCAAAGCTTTTCTATCTCAATTTTGATCGTAGTCTGCTAGACCAGGACGAGATTGACACGCTGCTCGCCATCGAGTGCCGTCTCAACCGCCTTTCCGGCATCCTTGAGTGCATCGGGGCCGGATTGGCCCCCGCGGCATCCTCGCCGAGCCTTGAGGGTTGCGCGCTCTTTGATTCGTGGCATATCGCCAAGACGACCAACGATGTTCCCCGACTGCTCGATACGGCCTCGAGCGATAACCCGTGGGGCAAACCGGGTACGGTGGCTTGCCAGCCGGGCGGCGAGTGGGACGTGCGCACCCGTTTTGCGCGAATCGTTGAGGCGCTCAACGTGGTCACACGGCTCGACTATACCTATCGAGTAAACGTTGCCGAGGGGATTATGCTCGTTCGGTTTGGGCAGTCTGTCGTTGATGCCATGCCGCAACGTGAATACGACGCTCAAGATGACGCCTGGCGCGAGCTGGACGAGGACATGCGCGCGATCTGGGCCGCGGAGCACGATGCGCGCGTGGCACTTACGCTTGCGGCAGCGTGTTTTGCCGCGGGCACCTGCATCACGCGCTGCTATGTGCAGATTGCTGCTCCCGACAGTGAGCAGGGCGAGCGCGTTGTCGCAACGTATTTCTTTGGGCGCGCGGCCTATCTGGCCGATTGCGTGCCTGTCGCCAAGGATCTTGAGAGCATGGACATGGACGATATGCCGTGCAAGCGTGTGTTTGAGGCGTATGAGTCAACCGCTCCGGAGACGATTGAGCCTGCGGAGGTTCATGCTCGTCCGCGTGATGACCATCGCACACTGCCGCCGGCGCTGCGCGATCTGCTGCTTGCCGATACGGCTGACGAGTTGGAGGTCATGGAAGAGGACGACGACCCATACGTGGCCCGCGTTGTTGAATTGCGCGAGCAGGCAAAAGTCGACCGTACAGGTGCCTTTGAAGGCTTTTCCCGTCTTGTCGAGGAGTTGGAGGCTAAGTGCGCCGTCGCCGAGCTTTTGGCGACAGGTCCGGTTCAAACGCAGTTTTGCGATAACCAGCTGGTGCGCATGGTGCTACCGGTGTTGGAAGAAGACCGCTCTGTGCGAATCCTACGTGCGCCCGATGCGCTGTATTTTGCCCAGCACGAGATTTGCAGCTTTTACGCCGAGCAAGAGGACTTTGAACGAGCACTGCCCGAGGTGCGCCATCTTTACGATCTGGCGCGCTCGTCCATGCAATCGCACTTTGCGCTCATCAACGTGCTTGCGCGTCTGGAGCGCTTTGACGAGATTATCGAGGTGGCGCGCCACGGCCTACGTATTGCCAGCGATCGTTCTGCAATCGGCTACCTGTTCTATCGCTTGGCGTTTGCCTATTGGAATTGCGATCAGCTCGACCTAGCGCTGGCTTGTTACCGTCTGGTGCCGCGCGGTGAGGAATCGGGCAGTAGTGCGCTGGAAGAAATGCAGGGCCTTATGAATGAGATGGGCGTCAGCGAGCCTCCGACGTTCGAGGAGGCGGTCGAGACCATCCGCAAGGCTGGACTCGAGCTGCCGCCAGTGTCCGCCGTGACGAATCAGCTGGCAGATGCCGCTGTGCAACTGGTCGACAACGGCTTCTTTTTCCTGGCACGCGGTTGCATCTTCCAAATGTGGCGCACCATGGGCAACGACGAGCTCGGCTCCCTCAACCGCTCGCTGGGGTAGGCGAAGCCTCCAAGGAGGAAAGGATGCTAGGCAATTAGAAAATTTCCTCTTGCCCATCCTTGGCTGTTTGGTTACTATAGAACGGCTGTTACGGAGAGCTGACCGAGAGGCCGAAGGTGCTCGCCTGCTAAGCGAGTATGCCCCAAAAGGGCATCTGGGGTTCGAATCCCCAGCTCTCCGCCAGTTTAACTTTAAAGAAGGGTCCCATCGGGGGCCCTTTTTTATTATCGAGAAAGGGCATCTGGGGATTCGAACCCTCAAAAAAAGGAGGCATCCTTTCGGACACTTCCTTTCAGCGAGTGTATTGTTCTTCGATCTTACATCTCGGGCGCCTTGGCGACGGTCTCGCTTTCTGCCGTGAGTGGGCGGTTGTCGATGCGGCGGCCCAGGCGGTCGAGCTTCACAAGGAGCCACTCAATGGGATTCGGCCCTGCCCCTTCCTCGTCGGCAACCAGGTCCATGACGGCGATCTTGGTGCCGTCCTGCTTGAGCGTAACGCTGCCCACCTTGTCGCCCACATGCACCGTGCCCGAAAGATCGTCGTGGCTAACCTTTTCGGTCACCTCGCCGGCAAGGGAAAACACGGTCGCTTGCGCCGTAGGATCGGCGAGTGTGGCGTCGATCGTCTTATCCGTCCAGTCGGTTTGGCCAATGCGCGCCATAAGCGGGTTGCCGTTGGCGGTCTTTTCCTGCGTGTTGGCGATCGCGACCGTCACCTTGTGACCGTAGTACCAATTGGCAAGGGTTGCGGTATCGGTAAAGCGCTGGTCGGTGGTGGTGGAGTTCAAAACGACGGTGTAGATCTCGTCACCATCGCGGTTGTAGGCACTCGTAAAGCAATAGCCTGCATCGTCGGTGGTGCCGGTCTTGCCACCGATGTTGCCATCTTGGCCCAGCAAATAGTTATGCGTGTCCATGGAATGCGAATGGTCGGTGCCGTCGGCGCCCGTGACCTCGATCCAGGAATCCTCGCTCGCTACGACCTCGCGGATCGTGTCGTTTTTCATGGCCTCCTGCATCATCAGCGCTACGTCGTGTGCGGTTGAGTGCATATCGCCAGCCCACTCATCAAAGTCCAGACCATGCGGGTTTTCAAAAAGCGTACCGGTGCAGCCGAGCTTCTTAGCGCGCTCGCTCATGGCCTTCACAAATGCGGCCTCGGCGTCTTTGGTCTTAGGGTCGATCTTCTTGCCCACATATTCGGCGAGCACGATGGCGGCGTCGTTGCCCGAGGGAATCATCAGGCCGCGCAGTGCCTGCTCCACGGTAAGCTCGTCGCCTTCGAGCAAGCCGGCGGTCGAATTACCCACGGTGGCCGCGGCGTTGCTCACTGTGACCTTCTCGTCCATCTTGCAATTCTCGACGGTTAGGATTGCGGTCATGACCTTGGTGATCGAGGCAATCTTGACCTGCTCATCGGCGTCGCGGGCATAGTAGACGGTGCCGTCTTTGCCCATGACGAGGGCATTGGTCGCATCGATATCGGGCAGGTTTTCGGCCGTGATACCGCGCACATCGGCGGTTTTGCCGCAAACATTGTCGGTCGTGAGCACTTGGGCGCCGGCGACGGTGGGCACGCCAGCGGCAAGGGCGATAGCGCAGACAAAGCCGGCGGCAAGCTGGGCTGAGCGCTTTGCAAAAGAGGTGAGGGACTTCACGGATTTCGCTTTCGACGGGATGGTCTCTTCTGAAACTAGAGTATATCGTTTGCCGGCGTCGGCGATCATCGCGTGCGTGCGTGGCCCACATCCGCGCCCGAACGGGCACAAGGGTGCTTAAGGCCGACTTAATCACCCACGCTTGTTGTGTGTGACGGGCGCCCCCTCGGGCATAATGGAGCGCGAGAGGAGCACGCATGAACGAGCGCATACTGGTAGTTGATGACGAGAAGGCCATTGCCGACCTAGTGGGCATCTACCTTACAAAAGAAGGCTTTGACGTCCAGATTGCCTATAGCGGGGCCGATGCTGCCAAGGCAATCTTGGAGCAGGAGTTCGATCTGGCGCTGCTGGATGTCATGCTGCCCGATATCGATGGGTTTGAGCTGCTGCGTACGATCCGTTCCAGCCATACCTATCCTGTGATCATGCTGACGGCGCGCGATGCCCAGCAAGACAAGATCGAGGGCCTTTCGCTTGGCGCGGACGATTACGTGGTTAAGCCGTTTCGTCCGCTGGAGCTCGTCGCGCGCGTGCACGCTCAGCTTCGCCGCTACACCAGCTACGGTAGCCGTGCACAGGCGGCCGAGTCGCCGACCATTCAGCTCGACGGCTTGGAGATCAACCGCGACGCTCGTTCCGTGACGGTGGACGGTGCGCCGGTACGCCTCACACCCACCGAGTATTCAATCTTGCTGTATCTGGTCGAGCATCGCGGCAGCGTGGTGGCCGTGGAGGACCTGTTCCGTGCGGTGTGGAACGAGGATTTTATGCCCGGCTCCAACAATACGGTGATGGTGCACATTCGCCACTTGCGCGAAAAGATTGGCGACGACGCACAAAAGCCGCGCTTTATCAAAAACGTCTGGGGCGTCGGCTACATAATCGAATAACGCTTTTCGCTTGTGAGGATCTTGATATGACAAAAGACGATAGACAAGCGTTCGAGGTGCCCGATCGACTCTTTGAATACGTGAGGTCGGTCGTCGACAACCGCGCGCTTGCAACGGTGCTGCTCTTTTTGCTGAGCCTGCTGCTGATTGGCATTGATAACATCGCTGGAATCTTGGCGGTGCTGCTTGTCGGCTTTTTGCTGATCGATCGATTTGAGATCGTGCGCCGCTGCATGGTGATTGGCGGCGCCGCGTGGGCCATGACGTTGGCGATTGGCGCCATGGCGCTCGGCGGCATCGAAGGGCCGGTGCTGTTCGATGCCGGCTTTGTATTCAACATGCTTGGCTTTGTGCTGGCGCTTGCCGCGTGCGTGCTGTTCTTGTGCGGCCGCGCCCTGTACTACCAGGGCTACGAACAGGGCGAGCAGCATGCCGATTGTGTGCTGGCCGCTCGTATTCAAGATCGCCTGATCGATCACCCCGACACCTGGGACAACATTGACGGCGACTTCTTGGAGGTCGAGGGCGCCCTTAACCGCGTGCGTGACCGTGAGCGCAAGGTGCAGCAAGCTCTGCGTGACGAGTCGCATCGCAAGGACGATTTGGTCACGTACTTGGCACATGACCTACGCACCCCGCTTGCCAGTGTGGTGGGCTATCTTTCGCTGCTGCAAGAGGCTCCTGAGCTGCCGGTTGAGCAACGTGCGCACTTTACGGGCGTGGCTCTCGACAAGGCGCACCGGCTCGATGCACTCATCGAAGAGTTCTTCGATATCACGCGCTTTGACTTCCACGATATCGTGCTCACGCGCGGCTATGTTGATCTGGGGTTGCTGCTGGCTCAGGTGGCTGACGAGTTCTATCCCATCCTCAACGAGCAGCATAAGGAAGCCCAAGTTGATATTCGCGAGGACCTGACGGTGCTCGTGGATGGCGACAAGATGGCTCGCGTGTTCAACAACATCATGAAAAACGCCGTCGCCTATAGCTATGAGGGCTCGACTATCACGATCGAGGCCGGGCGCCAAGACGATGGCAGCGTGCGCGTGCGCTTTATCAATCAGGGCGATCCTATCCCTGCGGCTAAGCTCAAGGTGATCTTTGAGAAGTTCTATCGCCTGGATGCGGCGCGTGCGACCAATCGCGGCGGCGCTGGACTGGGGCTTGCCATCGCCAAGGAGATCATCGCGGCACACGGCGGTACCGTTGCATGTGAATCGACGCCCGAACACACGATATTCACCATCGAGCTGCCCGCCGCATAGCCAGCGTGCCCTTACAAACACTTGACAATGCGCTCACGTGCATATGAGCCGCGATTTCTACTATCGATACTGCTGAATTGATATCGATGTGGAGGTATGCGGTATGACGGCTGCTGCGGCTGTGGAGCCCACGGAGCTTGAAGAACTCATGAAAGCGCAGGCCGAGGCCGCGCACGAGCGCGAGGTTGGGGATGCGACTCGCCCCACGGCAGAGGATCTTGCCGCCTCGCCGACGCGCATCGACGTCGAGGGCCTCGACCTGTTCTATGGCGACCATCATGCGCTCAAGGACGTGAATATCAAGATCCGCGACAAGCAGATCACCTCGTTTATCGGGCCTTCGGGCTGCGGCAAGTCGACGCTCCTGCGCTGCTTTAACCGCATGAACGACGGCATCAAGGATTGCCGCATCGAGGGCAAGATTGCGCTCGATGGTCAAGATATCCTGGGCGATTACGACATCTGCCGTTTGCGCCAGCGCGTGGGCATGGTGTTCCAGCGCCCCAACCCGTTTCCCATGAGCATCTACGACAACGTCGCCTATGGGCCGCGCGGTATGGGTGTGCGCGATCGCGCCGTGCTCGACGAGCTGGTCGAAGACGCCCTGCGTCGCGCTGCCCTGTGGGACGAGGTCAAGGACAAGCTCAAGGAGTCGGGCCTGGGTCTTTCGGGTGGACAGCAGCAGCGCCTGTGCATCGCCCGCGCACTTGCCGTGCAGCCCGATATTCTGCTGATGGACGAGCCGACCTCGGCGCTCGACCCCGTATCGACGCTGGTGGTGGAGCAGCTGGCCTGCGAGCTCAGGGAGACCTGCACGCTGGTGGTCGTTACGCACAACATGCAGCAGGCCGCGCGTATTTCCGATTCGGTCGCGTTCTTTTTGCTGGGTGAGCTGGTGGAGCACGCGCCTACCGCGCAACTCTTCAAGAATCCGACTGATCCGCGCACGGCGGATTATTTGACGGGCCGTTTTGGCTGATACCATCTAGTATAGGCACCTTTAGGGTTAAGATGCGGTCATGTCGGCCGCAAAGGGGTTCAACATGATCTATTACGTCGAGGACGATGACAACATCAGGGATTTGACGGTCTATGCGCTGCGCAAGCAGGGAATCGAGGCCGAGGGCTTTTCGTGCGACGGCGAGTTTAAGGCCGCCGTGGCGCGACGGGTACCCGATGCTGTCCTGCTCGACATCATGCTGCCCGATACCGATGGCTTGGCGATTATGCGTCGCCTGCGTGCCGATCGCCTGACGGCGACGGTGCCCATCATGATGCTTACCGCCAAGGATACCGAGCTCGACAAGGTGATGGCGCTCGATGACGGTGCCGACGATTACCTGACTAAACCCTTCTCGCTCATGGAGCTCGCCAGCCGCTGCCGCGCACTGCTGCGTCGCGGCGGCATGGTCAAGCAGGCAAGCGATGTGCTCAGCGTGGGCGACATTGTGCTCTCGCCCAGCCATCGCGAGGTGACCGTTGCCGGCGAGCCGCTTAAGCTCACCCTGCGCGAGTTCGACCTGCTCGAGTACCTCATGCGCAAGCCCGGCGTGGTCTTTACCCGCGAGTCGTTGCTGCAGAGCGTGTGGGGCTGGGACTTCGACGGCGGTTCGCGCACCGTTGACGTGCACGTGCAGACGCTTCGCCAAAAACTGGGCGAGCATGCCAGCGCCATCGAGACCGTGCGCGGCGTGGGCTACCGCTTGGCCGAGCCTTCTGCCGGTGATGGTGCCGAAGGTGACGACACCGCGGCCACTGCATCGGAGGAGTAACCCGTGGTCTTCGCCCCCCAGGGAAAACATACGCTGTCGCACCGCGTTTTTGTGACGATCTTTGTCTGCGCCATGGCGGTTATCGTGGCGTTTACGGTGCTGGGTGCGTTCTTTGTGCAAAACACCTTGGCGGATGCCACGAGTGCCAATCTGGCACAGGAAACCGAGCTCATTGCTGCCGCCCTCGACGAGCAGCAGGAGCTCATCCCGTTCTTGCGTAGCCTCGATCGCGAGGACTTGCGCATCACGCTGATTAACAAGGATGGATCGGTTGCCTACGACAACGAGGCGTCGCCTTCCACACTGCCCAACCACGGCGATCGCCCCGAGGTCATCGAGGCCTTTGAGAATGGTTCGGGTTCCGCGGAGCGCGCAAGCTCTACGCTCGACGAGATTATGCTGTATCGCGCCGTCGCCCTTGATAACGGCCAGGTTGTCCGCTTGGCGCAGGCCCAGCCTGGCGTTGCGGCGATTTTGCTGTCGATGGTGGCGCCGATGCTGCTTATCGCAGCAGCGGGTGCGGTACTCTCGTTTTTTATGGCGCGCCGCGAGTCCCGTGCCATCATCGCGCCGTTGCAAGAGGTGGATTTGGACCACCCACGCCGTAGCTATGAGCACGCCTATGCCGAGATGGTCCCCATGCTTGAGCGTATCGAGTCGCAGCGCCAGGAACTCAAGCGCCAAATGGCGGTGCTGGCGGACAACGATCGTATGCGCCGCGAGTTCACGGCGAATATCACCCATGAGCTCAAGACGCCGCTTACGGCGATTTCGGGCTATGCCGAGCTCATCGCAAACGGCATGGTCGAGGGCGAGGACGACCTGCGCAACTTTGGCGGTCGCATCTATCGTGAGGCGGGCCGCTTGGCAGCGCTTGTCAACGACATCCTTACGCTGTCTAACTTGGACGAGGCCGAGCGTGCAACTGAGGGCGAGGCGGTGCCCATTGGGTCCACGGAGCCTATTGAGCTCTCGCGTGCCATCTACGCGGTTGAGCAGCGTCTTGAACAGGTCGCCCGTCAGGCGAATGTGACGATAAGTCATGAGACCAAGCCTGTGGTCATCGAGGGCGTGTCGCGCTTGATTGACGAGCTCATCTATAATCTGGCAAGCAACGCCATCCGCTACAATCGACCCGGCGGTACGGTTACGCTGCAGTGCGGCACCAACGACGAAGGCCATCCGTTCCTTGCGGTCGCCGACACGGGAATCGGTATCGCGCCTGAAGAACAGGGCAAGGTATTTGAGCGGTTCTATCGCGTGGACAAGAGTAGGTCCAAGGCGCGCGGCGGAACCGGTCTGGGGCTTGCCATTGTCAAGCATGCGGCCCTGTATCATCACGCCACGCTCGATCTGTCGAGCGAGTTGGGCGTGGGAACCACCATTACGGTGACGTTTCCCATACAGCAGGACGAGCCATTCGCATAGCGATACAACATAGGTATTGATGTAGACGCCGCATTTGACTTTCGGGTGCGGCGTTGTTGTGCAATTTTACGATTGCTTCCGACATTTTTACAGGAGAGCCTGTTTCTTATGTATAGAGTTTGGTCTCGGTAAAAAGATGCGATAACATACGAACAGTTTTGTCAATCCGAACTGGGGAAATGAAAGGCAAGCTGCATGACCCTTCTCGAACTGTTCCAGCTGCTGAAGAAGCACCTCAAGCTGGTCATCACCCTTCCGGTGGTCTGCGCGATCGCCATGGGTATCGTGTCCTTCGCCGCGATGGACAACACCTATACCGCGACGACGAGCATGTACATTCTCGCCAAGACCGACGATAGCGGCCAGATGAGCTACAACGATCTCTCGGCGAGCCAGATGCTTTCCAACGATATCGCCACGCTGCTGGATAGCGATAGCGTTAAGAGCGGCGCCGCCAAGGAACTGGGCCTCACCGATCTGGATGACTACAAGGTGTCTGTTTCCTCCGAGACCACCACGCGTGTCATTACGCTTTCGGTTACCGGCACCGATGCCAAGGAGACGGCTGAGGTCGCAAAGGCCATGGCCAGCTCGGTGAGTACGGTCGCTCAGAACGTCGGCGCTGCCCAGAGCATCAACGTTATCGACGAGGCTAAGACCCCCGAAGCCCCCAGCGGCCCCAAGCGCACGCTGTATATTGCCGTCGCGTTCCTCGCCGGTATCTTTATCGCAGTCGCCTATGTCGTTTTGGCAGACATGCTCAATACCCGCATCCGCGGTGCCGAAGAGGCAGAAGAGCTCCTGGGCATTCCCGTTGTTGGCCGAATTCCGGCTATGAAAGGTGGTAAATAGGCATGGCTAAGGCAAAGAACACCGATAAGCTCGTTGTACAGAATGCCGCCAAGACCCTTCTGGCCAACATCCGCTTTGCGAGCGTGGACGACCCCATCCGCACCATCACCGTTACCTCCTCGATTCCCAACGAGGGCAAGTCTACGGTTTCCATCAACCTTGCCCAGGCTATCGCCACGAGCGGCAAGTCCGTGCTCCTGGTCGAGGCCGATATGCGCCGCAGGTCCCTTTCCGATATGCTCGGCGTTCGTTCGCGCGGCGGACTCTATGCGGTCCTTTCCGAGCAGATCTCCATTGACCAGGCAATTGTCGAGACGGGTCAGAAGAACTTCTACTTCCTCGATGCCGAGCCGCATATTCCCAATCCTGCCGACATCATCGTCTCTCACCGCTTTGCCAAGCTGGTAAAGGCGCTGTCCGCCAAGTTCCAGTACGTCATCTTTGATGCTCCCCCGGTCGGCACCTTCATCGATGCTGCCGAGATTGCCAGCCTGACCGACGGCACGCTGTTCGTGGTGCGTGAGGATTTCACCAAGCGCGAGGAGGCGCTCAACGCCATCGGTCAGCTTAAAAAGTCCGAGAAGGTCAAGCTCATCGGTACCGTTATGAACTACTGCGAGACCGAGACCAGCGAGTACTACTACTCCTACTACACCAAGGACGGTAAGAAGGTGAAGAAGGGCTCCGACGATCAGGGGACTTCCAAAAAGGGCATCTTCACCAACCGAGCAAACGTTTAGTTGATTAAGGCTGACCTATGCGTGACATTCATTGCCATATCTTGCCGGGTGTAGACGACGGCGCCGCCGATCTCGATGAGAGCTTGGCGATGCTCGAGGCTGCCAAGCGGGCTGGTGTAACCAGAATTGTTTGCACTCCTCACTGCCGTGATCCCTATTTTGATTACGACAAGATGTGGGATGCCTTTGAGCTGCTGCGCGATAACGCTGACGGTTTTCCGCTCCAGATGGGCTTCGAGGTCAACCATCGAAAGCTCGTTGAGCTTGGTATCGATGCCGCGGAGCACTTGCATTTCGATGGGACCAACGAGTTTCTGCTCGAGCTTTCGACGCATGCCGATGCGTATGCGTTTAGAGAGTACGAGAACACGATTTACGATTTGCAGTGCCGTGGCTACCAGGTGATCATCGCTCATCCTGAGCGCTATCGTGCGGTTCAAAAGGATGTAAGCGTGGCGGAGCGCCTGGTCGATATGGGCTGCAAGCTGCAGGCTTCGGCGGACTTTATTGCCGGCGGTCGCTTTGGTCGCGAGAAAAAGCCGGCACAGCGCCTGTTCGATCAGAACCTGTACAGCTTCATCGCGAGCGATGCCCATAACGTGGGTCATTACGATTGCCTGGCGAAGGCTCGCGCGAAGTTTAGCGTGCGCGGAGCTCATTTTCGCTAAAATCTGTCCCTAACGTTCGCGTTGAATGAAAGGGCAGCTATGGATATCCAACTTAAGACGGGATGCTTTGATGACGCGGCGTTGGTGCGCCGCGTCGTTTTTATGGACGAGCAGGGCTACGAGAATGAGTTCGACGCTATCGACGAGGATCCGAACTGCATTCATGTGACGCTCTATGTAGACGGCGAGCTTGCCGGTTGCTCGCGCGTGTTTCCCGAAGAGCTTGAGCGCGTGGCTGACGCAGAGGCCCCGGTGTTGCCGGCATGCGACATGGACGAAGACGTTGCGGCGGGGGAGACCTACATTATGGGGCGCGTCGCAGTGCTGCCGGCTATGCGTCGTCGCGGATTGGCGAGTGCGATCGTCGAGGCCAGTGCTTCGTGTGCACGCGATGCCGGCGCTAAGCTTATTAAGCTGCATGCGCAGGAATACGTGCTGCCGCTTTATGCAAAGGCGGGCTACACGCAAATTGCCCCGGTAGATTACGAAGACGAGGGCCAACCCCATGTCTGGATGGCCAAGCGCGTAGATGGCAGATAGGGACGTTCCTTTTCTGCCGGCAGTTGGGGACACTCCTTGGCAATTGACGCATTGGAGCGCTCGGACATACAGTTTTTCGATTCCGTATGTATATATGCGCGTTAATGGGTTATAAAATCTAAGTCTGAACATAGCAGGTCTGCGATGCGGCTCGGGCGACCGGGCCGTTTTTGCGGACAGGGGTAGCGCGAAAGGACTGCACATGCGTCAATTTAAGACCGAGAGCAAAAAACTGCTCGACCTCATGATCAACTCCATCTACACCAATAAAGAAATCTTCCTGCGCGAGCTTATCTCTAACGCGAGCGACGCCGTCGACAAGCTCAACTTTAAGAGCCTGCAGGACCCGAGCGTCAAGATCGACCAGGGCGACCTGGCCATTCGCGTCTCCTTTGATAAAGACGCCCGCACCATTACCATCTCGGATAACGGCATTGGCATGACCGCCGAGGAGCTGGAGCGCAATCTGGGCACCATCGCCCATTCCGGCTCCGAGGAGTTTAAGACCGAGAACGCCGAGCAGCAGGGCTCCGATGTCGACATCATCGGTCAGTTTGGCGTGGGCTTCTACTCGGCTTTTATGGTCGCCAGCCATGTGAAGGTCGTGAGCCGCGCCTATGGCGAGGATGTCGCCCATGTGTGGGAGTCGGACGGTCTTGAGGGCTACACCATCGAGGACGGCGAGCGCGCCGAGCACGGTACCGATGTCATCCTGACGCTGCGTGAGAACGAGAAGCTCGACGCCGATGGCGAGGCCGAGACCTACGATCGCTTCCTGACCGAGTGGGGCCTCAAGAGCCTGATTCAGCAGTACAGCAACTATGTGCGCTACCCGATTCAGATGATGGTGTCCAAGAGCCGCCAGAAACCCAAGCCCGAGGACGCCGGCGACGATTACAAGCCCGAGTACGAGGACTACCAGGAGCTCGAGACCATCAACTCCATGACACCGATCTGGAAGAAGCGCAGCTCCGATGTCGAGCAGAAGGATTACAACGAGTTCTACAAGTCCACGTTCCACGACTTTGACGATCCGGCACGCACTATCAGCTTCCATGCCGAGGGTACGCTCGAGTACGACGCCCTGCTGTTTGTGCCGGGCCGCGCCCCGTTCGATCTGTACAGCAAGGACTACGAGAAGGGTCTGGCGCTCTACAGCTCCAACGTCCTGATCATGGAGAAGTGCGACGACCTGCTGCCCGACTACTACAACTTTGTCCGCGGCGTCGTGGATTCCGCCGACGTGTCGCTCAACATCTCGCGCGAGACGCTGCAGCAGAACCGTCAGCTCAAGGCCATCGCCAAGCGTGTGGAAAAGAAGATTACCGCCGATCTTGAGGATATGCGTGACAACGACCGCGAGGCCTACGAGAAGTTCTTTGAGAACTTTGGCCGCGGCCTTAAGTACGGCATCTACTCGAGTTATGGCATGAAGGCCGATGAGCTCGCCGACCTGCTACTGTTCTGGTCTGCCAAGGAACAGAAGATGATTACCTTGGCCGAGTATGCCAAGGGCATGCCCGAGGATCAGAAGGCCATCTACTACGCCGCCGGCGACTCGCGTGAGCGCTTGGCTAAGATGCCCGTGGTGAAGGGCGTGCTCGACCGCGGCTACGATGTACTGCTTCTGACGCAGGACGTGGATGAGTTCACCTTCCAGGCCATGCGTGAGTACGTTGCCGCCGATATGCCCAAGGTCTACGAGGACGATGCTGCCCGCGAGGCTGCCGAGAAGGCTGTGGCCGACGGTGCCGAGCCCGAGGTCGAGGATCGTCATCTAGAGCTCAAGAACGTTGCGACTGGCGATCTTGATCTGGCGACCGAGGACGAGAAGAAGGAGGCCGAGGACGCCACCAAGGAGAACGAGGACCTCTTTAGCGCTATGAAGGAGGCGCTCGGCGACAAGGTCGAGAAAGTTGCCGTCTCTGCGCGCCTGACCGATGCTCCCGCGTGCATCACCACCGAGGGCCCGCTTTCGCTCGAGATGGAGAAGGTGCTCCAGAAGGGACCCGAGGGAGCGCCCGATGGTATGCCCAAGAGCCAGCGCGTGCTCGAGCTCAACGCCAAGCACCCGGTCTTTGCCAAGCTTGTCGCTGCCCAGAAGGCAGGCGACGCCGACAAGATCAAGCAGTACTCCGGTCTGCTCTATGACCAGGCTCTGCTGGTCGAGGGCATCCTCCCCGAGGATCCTGTGGCCTTCGCAGCAGCTGTTTGCAACTTGATGTAGTTCGGGGGTACGGCACCGTAACTAGATTAGAACGAGAGTGGATAATCTCCCACTTTTGGCTCGAATGCGGGCTTGAAGTGGGAGATTTTCCACTCTCGTTTCCTTTTGAATGATCCCTCCGTCCCCAAGGGATCATTTATTTGTGCGGGTTGTGGTTTTGTGACCTGCTGAAATTTAAGATACTGTACAACTGTACGCTAACTCATCTTCGTAGTATATTGCTACCCGCAAAACTCAATACCATTGTGCTCTGAGACGCTAAAGCGCCTACGTACAATGGTTGTCGATAGTACGATTCGATTCAACGACAGGATGGATGGTCCAAGCGTGAGTCTCGGCAGCAAACTATCCAGCGCAAAGGTCTCCTTTGCGATCTTTAAACGTGACATCAAGCGATTGCTCGTGAACCCCGTCGCCTTGGTGGTTACCCTTGGCGTGTGCGTTATTCCCTCGCTGTATGCCTGGTACAACATCGTGGCTAACTGGGATCCGTACGGAAACACCCAGGGTATCAAGATTGCTATCGCCAACAACGACCAGGGAACCCAAAACGACCTGGTGGGCGAACTCAACGCGGGCGACCAGGTCGTCGATCAGCTCAAGGAGAACGATCAGCTGGGCTGGACCTTCGTCGATTCTGCGGCCGATGCCAAAGAGGGCGTCGAGAGCGGTGAGTACTATGCGGCCATCGTGATCCCCAAGAACTTCTCGGATAACCTGGTTTCGATGCTCGACGGCAACTACCATCAGCCCAAGCTTACGTACTACGTCAATGAGAAGAAGAGCGCTATTGCGCCCAAGGTGACCGATACCGGCGCCAATACTATAGAGGAGCAGATCAACTCGGAATTTGTCTCCACGGTGGGCGAGACCGTTGCCAGCATTGCCAAGGATGCCGGAGTCGATTTTGAGGACAAGACAACCCAGACTCGGGATTCGTTGGCAAGTTCTGTCTCCGAGGCATCCGATACCTTGGGCGAGGTGCGCGATTCGATTGGCGACATGAATGCCGCCATCGATAAGACGAGTGGCGCTATCGCCTCGGCTGATGCGGCACTTGCCGGTCTGCAGGGTCAGGCGCCGTCACTGACGCAAGCGATTTCTCAGGGCAATGACCTGCTGGGCGAGGCCCGCACTACGGCAGGCAACTCTATTGCCTCGCTCTCCAAGGCGCTCTCGGAAGGCAGCCTTGCGCTCACCAAGACGTCGGCCTCCGCGAACGCTGCCATCGGCAAGCTGACGGGCACGGTCACATCTACGACCACCCGTATCGACAACTCGCTCGAGTCTCTCCAAGCGACGATTGACCACAATAAGGCCGTTATCGGGCACTTGGAGATTCTCGCCAATGACACGTCGACAGGTTCCGAGGAAATTGACGCGCGCATTGTATCGACCATCGATTTGCTCCGTGAGCAGAACGAGAAGTTGCAGAGCATCAAGGACGGTCTGTCCGCGCAGTCGAGCGCCATGGCGAATGACGCCGCGGCTGTTTCGGGCGCCAGCGACGCTATCAATAACGCAATCCAGACCGGTGCGACCAACCTTGGCCAGGCCCAAACAAGCCTGGGCCAAAACGCGCTGCCGAAGGCCTCGAGCGCGCTCGATTCCTTTGCCGCCGTCTCGGGCGATCTGACGGGAATTGTATCTGGCCTCACGCCCACGATTGCAAGCGCGCGCGGTACGCTTTCGCAGCTTAACGCTACGCTCGGCCAGGCCAAGACCACGCTGTCCCAGACCGATTCCTCGCTTGCCAAGGTCCAGGACAAGCTTGCGACCGCAGCCAATGACATCGCGGCGCTGCAGACCTCTGAGTCTATGGGCGAGCTCGCCGACCTGATGGGCGTCGACGTCGATGACGTTGCAGACTTCATGGCATCTCCGGTCGAACTGACCTCAAAGTCAATTTACCCGGTCAAGAGCTTTGGTTCGGGCATCGCCCCGTTCTATACCAATCTGGCGCTGTGGGTGGGCGGCTACGTGCTCATCGCCATCTACAAGCTCGAGGTCGACCGCGAAGGCATCGGCAGTTTTACCGCGCGCCAAGGCTACTTTGGCCGCTGGTTGCTCATGGTGATCCTGGGCGCGTTGCAGGCCATCATCGTTACGGTGGGTGATCTGGTCATTGGCGTACAGTGCGTCAACCCGCTGCTGTTCGTGCTGGGCGGCATCGCCATCTCGTTTACGTACGTCAACATCATTTACGCGCTGTCCACTACGTTTAAGCACATCGGCAAGGCAATCGGCGTCATTCTGGTTATCGTGCAGATTCCGGGTTCATCGGGCATGTACCCCATCGAAATGATGCCTGGCTTCTTCCAGTGGCTGCACCCACTGCTGCCCTTTACCTACGGCATCAATCTGCTGCGCGAGACGGTCGGCGGCATGTACTCGTTTAACTACCTGTTTAACCTGTGCATCCTGGGCGTGTTTCTGATCGTGGCGCTCTTTATCGGGTTGCAGCTTCGTCCGCTGCTGCTCAACCTTAACCTGCTCTTTGATAAGCAGCTTTCCACGACCGGTATGATGATCTGCGAGTCCAATGACCTGCCGCGCCAGCGCTACTCGCTGCGCACGGCCATGCGTGTCATGCTCGATTCCGATTCGTACCGTCGCGAGCTGCTCGACCATGCGGTGACTTTTGAGCACCGTTATCCGTACTACATCAAGGGCGGCTTTGCTGCCGTGGTGGGCGTTCAGGTGTTGCTCTTTGTGCTTTCGACGGTCCTTGACATCGACAACAACGGCAAGATCATCCTGCTGGTCATCTGGATTATCTCGGTCATCGCCATTTGCGGCTGGCTTATTAATATCGAGTACATCCGATCGAGCCTCAACACCCAGATGCGTATCTCGGCGCTTTCGGACGAGGACCTGCGCCGCGAGATGCGCGAGCACACAGCGGCGATCCCTGCCGCTCGCTACATGTTTGGCCTCAACGCCAGCGAGCGTGGTGCCAAGAGCGGCGATCAGTCCACGGGCCGCTTGCCGCATATAGGCTCGAACCATAAATCTCAGGACAGCGACAGCACAGCCATAAACGATGGAGATACCACTCCGCTTGGCAAGCACTCCAAAGGAGGTGAGGCATAAATGAAGAACATCCTGCATCTGTTTAAGCGCGATGTCCAAAATGTGTCTCGCTCCGTAATTGGCTTGGTTGTCGTGATGGGCCTCGTTATCGTACCGTGCCTGTACGCGTGGTTTAACATCGCCGGCAGCTGGGACCCGTACGGCAACACCGGCAATCTTAAGATCGCCGTGGTCAACACCGATGAGGGTTACGAGAGCGATCTGATCCCCGTTGAGGTCAACGTGGGTGAAAACGTGACCGCCACCCTGCGCGGCAACGAGAGCTTCGATTGGGTTGTACTCAACAATCGAGAAAAGGCCATCGAGGGCGTCAAATCGGGCGCATACTATGCGGCTGTCGTTATCCCTAAGACGTTTAGTGCCGATATGATGACGCTCTTTTCGACCGACGTGAAGCATGCCGATATCGAGTTCTACGAGAATCAGAAGGCCAACGCCATCGCGCAGATCGTGACCGAGAAGGGCTCGAGCGCCGTTCAGAGTCAGGTTAACGAGACCTTTACCAAGACCATCACGACCATCGGTCTTAAGACGGTGTCCAGCCTGCTCGATTACATGAGCACCGACCAGGTCAGTAACTTTATCGCCAACCTGTCCTCGACGCTTGGCGATTCGATTGAGGACCTGCGAGACGTTCAGGCCAGCGCAACATCGCTTGCGGGCATTTTGAGCTCCACGTCCGATTCGCTGACGTCGGCGAGCGGCATGCTCAAGCAGACCGGTGCCGTCGATGAGTCGACAAAGCAGCTCATGGAACATGCCAAAAGCGGTATCGATGATTCCAAAGAAGCGCTTAAGGCGGCAAACGATGCCATCGATGCCGCGATCGATGGAAGTGCGGGTTCGTTCGACAATGTGTCTGCCGAGCTCGCGAAGGCGTTCGATGCCGCGAACCAGCATGTCGACCTTACGGTGTCCCAACTCAACGATGCCGCTGCGGCCCTCAATGCGCGTGCCGACGATATCGATGCCACGGCCGACCAGCTCCGCAGCCTTGCCGAGCAGGTTAGTAACGAAAAGCTCCAGGAGAGCCTCAGATCTGTGGCAACATCGCTGGGCAGGATCGCGGTGGAGTATCGCAACAACGCCAAGGACCTGACGGCAACCGCTAAGTCCCTTTCTGACAGCATGGCAGAGGTCAACAGCACTCGTGCCGAGGTCGATCAGGCCATCGCCGATGCCAAGGCCGGCATCGCGGGCGCCAAATCCGATTACGATTCCACGTTCTCGGTTAAGGCCAAGGAGCTCAAGAAGACCGTCTCGGGTATCCTAGACTCGCTCGATGGTATCTCGGGCGATCTGGATAGCGCCGTAGACGGCCTGACCGACGCATCCGGTTCGCTGGCAAAGGGCCTCTCCAAGGCTGCAAAGCTGGTCAACAAGGCTTCTGATCAGCTTGGCGAGGCGTCGGACAAGATTAGCGCTTTCAAGGACGAGCTCGACGGCGCCTTGATGTCGGATGACCTCGCCACGATCAAGACGATGATTGGCAACGACCCCGAGGGCCTTGCCGCGTCGCTTTCCGGCCCCGTCGCGCTCGACCGCAAGCCGGTCTATCCGATCCGCAATTACGGCTCTGCCATGGCGCCGTTCTACACGATCCTGTCGCTCTGGGTCGGCTCGATCGTGCTGGCTGCCATGATGAAGGTTTCGGTCGACGATGAGCTCATCAACGAGCTCATCCCCGTGCGCTTGCACGAGATCTACCTGGGCCGTTACCTGTTCTTTGGCGGTCTGGCCCTGCTGCAGGCAACACTCGTATGCGCGGGCGACATCCTGTTCTTTGGCATCCAGTGCGATAACCCATTGCAGTTTGTGCTGGCGGGCTGGGTCGCGAGCCTCGTGTTCTCCAATATCGTCTACACGCTTACGGTGTCGTTTGGCGATATCGGTAAGGCACTCGCTGTCGTGCTGTTGGTTATGCAGGTCGGTGGTTCGGGCGGCACGTTCCCCATCGAGATGACCGGCCCCGTGTTCCAGGCGATCTATCCGTTCCTGCCGTTCACCCACGGCATCAACGCCATGCACGCCGCCATGGCCGGCGCGTATCATATGGAGTACTGGGTCGAGCTGGGTATCTTGGCGAGCTATCTGATTCCGTCACTGGCCCTGGGTGTGGTCTTCCGCCGCCCAGTCATCAAAGCCAACGACTGGATCATCGAAAAGCTGGAGAGTACAAAACTAATCTAGTTACGCGGTTTTACCAAACCGCGTAACGGCTCGACGCTGCAAACGACCCTAAGCGGCAATCTGACGTTCAATTTCAAGGGCGCGACCAGAAGGTCAGCGCCCTTTCATTTCACGTCACCTTGCTCGCTTAGGGTCGTTTTCGCTGACGTTGACGAATCATCGAGGTTATTCAAGTCGGTACTTTAGTGCGGTGAATTGCGTGGGTTGCTTGGTTGTTGCTACAGTAGCGGGGCGTACCGGGGGTCCGGTGCGCCCTGTTTTTATTTGACCATGAGGCGGCACGCAGCCATACGCGTGCGGACACCACGCCCAGATTGAGTGCGAGGATGTTCCATGGCCCAATACGCTGCCAACGAAATCGAAAACATGCCCGATGGCCCTGTAGCCCGTGAGGATTTGGGCGCGGGCGGTATTCCCCGGGGCGCCGGCGCTCGCTCGCCGCTGTTCTGGAAAGTTCTGCTATTTTCGGTGGCGGTCATCTGGGGCTACTCCTTTACCACTATGAAGGGCGCGCTCGACACCATTCCGGTGTTCGAGCTGGTCTACGTTCGCTTTCTCCCGGCATCACTGGTTATGTTTGCCATTTTCCATAAGCGCATCATCGCTCATTTCAATGCCCGCAACCTGATCGTCGGGCTGGGCATGGGTGCGCTCATGTGGGGAGCATACGGACTGCAGACGATCGGCCTGGCGCAGACCACGGCAGGCAAAAGCGCGTTTTTGACGGGCACGTACTGCATCTTGGTTCCGTTTGCGAGCTACGTCCTAAGCGGCGAAAAGCTTACCCGTTACAACTTGGGCGCCGCGTTGCTGTGCCTGGCGGGCATTGGCTTGGTGGCGCTCGATAGCGTCGAGTTCAATGCCGGCGATGCCATTACGCTGGGCGGCGCGGTCTTCTTTGCCATCCAGATGGCGGTGACCGCCAAGTACGGTCGCAAGATGGACATCAACGTCATCACGTTTTGGATGTTTGTGGGCAATGGCGTCTTGAGCCTGATCTCGTCGCTGTTGTTCGAGACCCAAGCGCCCCCGTCTGTATGGACGCTGGATTTTATCGGTGTAATGGTCTTTCTTTCGGTGGGTTGTACGTGTGTGGCCTTGCTCGTCCAAAACGTTGGATTGGCGCACGTCCCGGCCTCGACGGGCTCACTGCTTCTTTCGATGGAGTCCCCCTCGGGCGTGCTGTTCTCGGTGCTGCTGATGGGGGAGGCGCTCACCTCGCGCCTGCTTGCCGGCTTTGCGCTCATCTTCCTGTCGATTATTTTGAGCGAGACGCATTTCGATTTCTTGCGCCGAAAATCACACCCGCAATTGTAAACAACTTGTTGCGCCGCCCTTCCAGGGCGGCATTTTTATGTCATGCCTTTACAGTTGTGCCTTGCACTTTACGCTATCAAAGTGCGTGCTGCAAAAACGTTACTGGAGGGCATCTATGGCACCAGCTCTGTCCGATTTTCAACCGCAACCAGCGCCTCAGGCTACCACGGCGGCGCAGACCGCTATCGGCGATGGCCTGGTCAAAGAAGCCCAGGCATTTGCCGATGAGCTCGCTGCGTGGCGACACGATCTACACCAGATGCCCGAGCTCGGTAACAATCTTCCGCAGACGTCTGCCTATATCCAGGCACGTCTGGACGAGATGGACATCCCCCATACCACGCTCGTCGACGGCTCCTGTGTTGTTGGCCTGATCGGTGCCGGTGCGGCCGCGGCCGCTCAGGGCAATGGCACGTGCAAGGACGAGCAGGCCGGAACGGTCGTCATGCTCCGAGGCGATATGGATGCCCTACCCGTTGTCGAGGAATCCGGCGAGCCCTTTGCATCCACCAATGGCTGCATGCATGCTTGCGGTCACGATATGCACGCGACGGCGCTGCTTGGTGCGGCGCGCCTGCTCAAGGCCCGCGAGGCCGAGCTTGTGGAGGCCAACGCCACGGTGAAATTGCTGTTCCAGCCGGGCGAGGAGACCTTTGAGGGAGCACGCGCTGCCATCGCCGATGGCCTGCTGCAGAACCCGCGCCCTCAGGCGGCCTTTGCCATGCATGTCAACAGCCAATCGCCGCTCGGCCTGGTGCTCTACGGCAGCCCGGCGCTTTCGGGCGTGTACGGTTTTCGCATCACGCTTCAGGGCAAGGGCGGCCATGGCTCGAGCCCCGAGATCTGCATCGACCCCATCACGGCGGGCGTGCATGTGCATCTGGCGCTCCAGGAGCTTATCTCCCGCGAGGTGCCGGCGGCCAAGGAAGTCGCACTTACCGTTGGCAAGTTTGCCGGCGGCTTGGCGGCCAACGTCATCCCCGACACCTGCGTGCTCGAAGGCACGCTGCGCGGCTTCGACGTCGAGCTCATGGCTCACCTAAAGACCCGCATCGCGGAGGTCGTCAACGGCGTTGCCGCAACATATCGTACGCCGGCGACCATCGAGACGCTTTCGGATGTTCCGCCGCTTGTACTCGACAGCGATATGACTCAGGCGTCGCTTGGCTACGTGGGCGCAGTGCTGCCCAAGACGGCTTTCTTGCCGCTTTTCCATGCCATGGCGAGCGAGGACTTCGCGCTTATCTCGAGCGAGATTCCGAGTGCGTACTTTACCGTGGGCGCGGCCGTAACCGACACGGACGAGCATTTTGCCCAGCATCATCCCAAGGCGCGCTTTAACGATGCCGAGCTTCCCCTCGGCGCCGCGGCTTATACCGCCGTCGCTTTGGGCTATATCGCCGACCACCGGTAGCACCCAACCTTGCCTTTCAAGCCTGCGGGCATGGCCGTAAGGCCTATGCCCTTGTCTTTCAAGGCAATCTTGGGCACTACCGGCGCCCGGCGCAGGCTATTCGTTTGTTAAATAAGGAGCAGTATGTCCCAGCAGCGTAAGTTCTTCCCCGGCTGGCTCGTGGTGGCCTCCGGCTTCGTGATCATGGCCACGTGCTACACGATTTTCGTCAACTGCATGAGTCTGTTTCAGCCGCTTATCGTCAGCGACCTCGGGATTACGCTTGCCCAGTACAACATCTCCAACGCTATCTCCACCGTGGTGAGCGTCGTGGGTTCGCTCGTTATCGGCCATGTTGCCGATAAGGTGAGTGGCCGCGTATTGGGTTCGCTCACCGTTATCGCTACCTCGGCGGTGCTCGCGGGCATGAGCTTTGTGGGTGAGCTGTGGCAGGTCTACGTGCTCTTTGCCGTTTCGGGCTCCTTTGCGAGCACCTGGATCGTGTGCTTGGCGTGCTCCGTGGTCATGCTCGTGTTCCTGCTGGTATCCGAGCCCATCGCCGCCAAGCTGCGCGCGAGCGTGGCGGGGGAGTAGGCGTCCGTCGCTCTTTTCTGTTCGTCCCGTTCTGTCCGTGGCCGCCTTGGAAGCCGAATGGATGCTCGTACCATCATTCGGTTTCCAAGGCGGCCACGGGCCTACGAAATGATCCCTTTTCCTCCGTCCCCAAGGGATCACGTGATCCGAAGGGGGCGGAGGAAAAGGGATCACATACAGCGGCGGCGCGTCTGGCCGAACGAGTCCCCATCTGTCTCTTATACACATCTCCGAGCCCACGAGACCGTACTAGATCTC
>URSP01000003.1:0-58520 GCA_900550515.1 uncultured Collinsella sp.
TACACGTAAGGAGTCGTCGGCAGCGTCAGATGTGTATAAGAGACAGGTATGGGATACCGTGCACCAGAAGGTCGCCGGCCCTGTCGCTTGTGTCGTCGCCAGCGTGACTGAGAAGGGCACTCCGGCCCTGCTCGCTGCCGGCTCCGATGACGCCGTGAAGGCCGGGTTCCACGCCGGTAATGTGATCAAGCAGATCGCGGGTCTGGTCGACGGTCGCGGTGGTGGCCGTCCCAACATGGCCCAGGCCGGTGGCAAGAATGCTGCCGGCATCGCCGATGCCCTCGCGGCCGCCAAGACCGCGCTCGGCGCCTAAGAATCTTAGAAGTCACTGTGGTCGCGCTTGCGCTGGACATAGGGGAGACCAGGATTGGCATCGCCGTCTCGAGCCGTGATGGCAAGATGGCGATGCCCGTCAAGGTGCTCCCGGCCGCCGAGGTCACCGGTATGGCCAAGACGTTCCGCTACCTGGTCGAAGACTATGAGCCCGACATCCTGGTAAGCGGACGTCCCCTGACCATGGCCGGTGAGCCCGGTCCCCAGGCCGAGCGTGTTGCCGCCGTGGCGCAAAAGATTGCCGACGAGCTTGATCTTCCGCTGGAGTTTGAGGACGAACGTCTGTCTTCGCAAGAGGCCAAGCGTATCCTGCGCGAGCAGGGCCTCAACGAAAAGCAGATGAGGGGCAAGATCGACATGATTGCCGCCAGCCTTTTTTTGCAGACGTGGCTCGATCGTAAAAACGAGGAGGTTTCGCATGCCTAGTGCTTCCGATCCGCGCCAGCCGAATCGTACACGTCAGCCGGCGTCGCGCCCTGCCCAGCCTGGCCAGCGTCCGGCACAGCCGACGCAGCGCGCAGCTCAGCCTGCCGCGCGCCCGGTGCAGTCCTTCTCTCGTTCGGCCCAACCTGTTCAACGGACGGGTCAGCAGCCTTCTGCTCGTTCGGTTCAGCATCCGGCTTCTCACGCGGCTCAGCAGCCCACTGCTCGTACGGCCCAGCCTGCAGGCGGTACCCGCTTTAAGCAGCAGGCACCTACCCAGCGAACGCAGGCCCCCCAATCGCATTCTCATCACGCCCGCGGTTCGCATAGCGTTGCTCCGGCGACCCGCTCGAGCTACAACACGCATACTCGTCGCGGTGCTCAAAAGAAGAGCTCTCCGGTTCCCATGATCATCGGCGTTGTGGTGGCGGTGCTCGCGCTTGTTGCGACCGCTTTCTTTGTCGTGCCGGCCGTCAAGGGCTTCTTTGCCGGTGAGGATACGAAGGTCACGGCTGGTCAGCAGGTTACGGTGACCATTCCCGACGGTGCTTCGGGCGATACGATCGCCTCGATTCTCTCCGAGAACCATATCGTCGAGAATCCCAAGGATTACTATGCGGCGGTGAAAAAGCTCAACGCCGATATGTCGCTCAAGCCTGGTACCTATTCGTTCACCACACTCATGGACGCGACCAAGGTTGTTCAGCAGCTCATGGAAGGTCCCAACGCGGGCTCCAATGCGCTGACTATCCCTGAGGGCCTGACGGTCGATCAAGTCGCCGACCGTGTGGCCCAGGCCTACGACGGCATCTCTAAGGAAGACTTCCTCAACCAGGCCAAGGCCTCCAACTACGTGGACGACTATAGCTTCCTTAAGGGCGCCGCCAACGACTCGCTCGAGGGTTTCTTGTTCCCCAAGACTTATTCGTTGGGCGATTCGCCGACGGCCGATGACGTGATTCGCGCTATGCTCGATCAGTTTAAGACCGAGTACAAGTCGCTTGACTTTGCGAGCTGCGAAGCCAAGATCAAGGAGCGCTATGGTGTGGAGATGTCCGACTACGACATCGTCAACTTGGCCTCTATCGTTGAGCGGGAGGGCCTCAACGCCGATCAACGTGCGCACGTGGCCTCGGTTTTCTACAACCGCCTTGCCGGCAAGCTCGACGGTCTGCGCTATCTCAACAGCGATGCGACCATGATGTATGTCACCGGTGGCGAGGTTACCGCCGATGACCTGCAGAGCGATAGCCCGTATAACACCTATAAGCATGAGGGCCTGCCGCCCACGCCCATCTGCTCTCCGTCGCTCGAGGCACTCAAGGCCACGCTTGAGCCGACCGACTCCGATGACCTGTATTTCTACATTACGCAGGACGAGGAGTACTTCTCGCAAACCTACGAAGAGCATCAACAGTCTTGGAATTAGCATGAGGATTTTTAGCCCCAAACGATACGTTGCCTCGGTCGATCGCATCGACCTTGATACCCTGTGGGCCGACGGCAAACGCGCCATTCTGCTCGATCGCGATAACACCCTGGTGCCGCGCGACACCGAGCAGGTTCCCGCCGCGGTTTCCGCTTGGCTCGATGCCGCCCGCGCCAAAGGCTTTAAGCTGTGCATGGTGTCCAACAACTGGCATCGCGACCAGGTCATGAGCTCTGCACGCGAGCTGGGACTCGAGGCCATCAGCCACGCCATGAAGCCGGCGCCGTTTGCCCTCAAGGCGGGTCTTAAGCGCCTCGGCGCCACGGCCGACGAGGCGGTGCTGATCGGTGATCAGCTCTACACGGACGTGTGGAGCGGCAATTTTGCCGGCGTCGATACTATCCTGGTTAAGCCGCAGGCAACCCAGGACCTGTGGTACACGCAGATCTTCCGTATCTTTGAGCGCCGGGCCCTGCGCGACCTTCCCTGCGAGGAATAGGTTTCGCCATGTCTCAGCACATCAAACACGGCTGCGACCATATCTTCTTTATCGGCTTTTTGGGCGCGGGCAAGTCGACGCTTGCGCGCAATGTGGGCACTATGTTCAAGCGTCGATTCATCGATACCGATCGTTTGGTTGTGCGTCGATGCGGCAAGTCGGTGACCGAGATATTTAAGACCGAGGGCGAGGATCGTTTTCGCGAGCTCGAGACCTCGGCGCTCCGTTCGCTTCAAAGCGAGCGCAGTCTGCTGGTATCGTGCGGGGGTGGCATCGTCGAGACGCCGGTGAACATTGAGCTGATGCACGAGATGGGTACCTGCGTGTACCTCGAAGGCGACTTTGAGGACTCGTTGCGCCAGATTCGCCGCTCCGATACTCGGCCCGATTTCCGCTCGCCCGAGCATGCTGCGCGCCTGTTTGAGCATCGTCGTCCGCTGTATCGCCAGGCCGCCGATATTACCCTTGATATTCGCAACAAGTCCTTCGAGGACGTTTCCTACCTTTGTGCCGAGATGCTTTTGGAGCGTGGATTGCTATGATTCGCCGTCAACTCATCAATTTCCAAAACCGCAGTGTCGATGTTCGTGTCGGTCTTGGCGCGTTTGAGGAACTGCCGCGCATGTTTGCCTCGGCTGTGGGCAAGCCTAAGCGCGCGATGGTGGTTTGGAACGACGCCACATCCGAGCGCTTTGGTGAGCTCGTCGAGCATGCGCTGGTCGACGCCGGTTTTGCCGTGTCGCTGCTCGCCCTCGAGGTTTCTCCTGCCGGCGCTACGCTGGCCGATGCCGATACCGTCTTTGGCGCCCTGTCAGCTAACGGCATTACCTGCGACGATCTCGTTGTCGCTGTCGGCGACACGGCGACCTGCTCGGTCGTTTGCTGGTGTGCCAATCAGTGGTGCGGTCGCACCGAGTGCGCCTTGCTGCCGACGACGTTCGACGCCATGCTCACGGTCGCGACGACCATGAAGCCGCTCGTCGCCTCGTTGGCCAATGCGCTTCCCGCTATCGCGTTCCGTCCCGAACCGGGCTTGGTTGTGTGTGACCTCGACCTTGTTCGCGAGGCGGAACCCGAGGACCTCAAGCTCGGCTATGTGGTACTTGTTGGCACCATGCTTTCGAGCAGCAAGTCACGCTGGAATCAGTTTACTGAGACCGTCCCCGAGATTCTCGCGGGCGAGGAGGTCGCGCTCGTCAATGCCGTTCAGTGGTCTCAGACTGCCCGCAAGGACGTGCTGATGGCCACGAACCCGAGCGCCCGCCATGCGCTCGATTTTGGTAAGACGGGGAAGCGTACCCTGCGCGCCTGCTTGGGCGATGCCGCTTCGCAGATCCCTATCTACCAGCTGTTGTCCGAGGGCATGCGCTTTGAGGCGCGCATTGCCCACGATGCCTGCGACTTCGATATCGATTACGTTTTTGAGGTCGATGACTGCCTGGAGGACTTTGGTATCGAGGAGCTTGCCTTCGATCTGGAGCCTGCCGCGTTTATCGAGGAGTTCCGCAAGCAGCAGTTCGCCCGCTCGAACCGCAGCATGCTGCCGCTACCCGCAGCGCTCGGCGCCATTCGTCTAACGAGCGTTGAGGACGAGGTTCTTGAGCGCCACGCTCACGCCTACTTGGCTTCTCGCAAAGATCTTCTCTAAGATTTATTGACATCCATCGTCTTTCGTATCATGTTGAGGGACGGGTTTCCAATCGGTTGCGATTCGCATACGATTCCGTCGTTCGGTTGAGACCCGTCCCGCACTTTTTGAGACAATAAGAAAGGAATCTGCATGTCTGAGTTTGCTGCCGGTCCTGCCGGTCGTATCGAGCGCGTCCGTGCCCTGATGGTCGAGCGCGGCTACGACGCTATCGTGGTGCGCGACGAGGCCAATCTTCGTTGGCTCACGGGCGTGAAGGGCGTCTTCGACTACACCTTCGAGTTCCCGCATGCGGCGTTTATTACGGCTGACCAGTGCCTGTTCCATACCGACTCGCGCTACCTCAACAGCTTTGAGGAGAACACGCCCGCCGGCAGCCCCTGGGTCTACGACATGGACGAGGGCACCATCCCCGGTTGGGTCGCCGGCAAGATCGCGGCCAACAAGTGCCGCGTCTGCGCTGTCGAGGACGACATGCAGATCAACTTCTACCAGGGTATTCAGCGTGGTCTGGAGGACCGTTCCGTCGCCTGCATGCTGCCGCTGATGCATGACGATATTCGCAAGATGCGCGCCATCAAGGACGCCGAGGAGATCGAGCTCATGCGCCATGCGCAGTCGATCACCGATGCCGCCTTCCAGCATATGCTCGGCTTTATTAAGCCCGGTATGACCGAGAAGCAGGTTCGCAACGAGCTCGAGAACTTTATGTTCGCCAACGGCGCCGACAGCTTGGCCTTTGGCTCCATCGTGGCAAGCGGCCCCAATACCGCCAACCCGCATGCCGTGCCGAGTGACCGCGTGATCGAGAAGGGTGACTTCGTCCTCATGGATTACGGCGCGGGCTACTGCGATTATCGTTCCGACATGACGCGCACCGTCGTGATGGGCGAGCCTACCCAGGAGCAGCTCGACCTGTACGCGCTCGTGCGCCGTACGCACGAGGAGTGCGTCGCCGCCATCCATCCGGGCGTCGAGGGCAACGACATTTTCAAGCTTTCTAAGAAAATTATCGGCGATGCCGGTTATGGCGATTACTACAACCATGGTCTGGGCCACGGCGTGGGTATCGATATCCACGAGCTGCCCAACTTCAACCGCAGCAAGAACATCATCGAGGTCGGTTCGGTTGTCACCATGGAGCCCGGCGTGTACCTGCCCGGTGTGGGCGGCGTGCGCCTGGAGGACTACGGCGTGGTCACCGAGAACGGTTACGAGCCCTTCACCAAGACGCCGCATGACCTTCACGTCATCGATTGCTAGTCTACTTCGGTAGATAGTTTGGGGCGGGGCGTCCGGAGCACTTCGGGCGCCCCGCGTTCTCTTTTTATGCGCTCGCTGCAGGCGCCGTCTGCAAGTGTATAATTTCGGTCGTATGTAATTTGGACGCTTGTGCGTCCTGCCCATAACAAGAAAGGTCGCTATGCCTACCATTTCTACCGCCGACTTCAAGAACGGCCTCGGTCTCCGCATTAAGGACAAGGTCTACACCATCGTCGAGTTCCAGCATGTCAAGCCGGGCAAGGGCGGCGCGTTTGTGCGCTACAAGACCCGCGACATCAAGAGCGGCCGCGTCGTCGAGAACACCTGCAACGCCGGCACCAAGTTCGAGAGCGTCATGCTCACCACCCGTGAGTTCCAGTACCTCTACAACGATGGCGCCGACTACATCTTCATGGACAACGAGTCCTACGAGCAGGTTCCCGTTCCCGAGGATATGGTGGGCGAAAACGCCAAGTGGCTGCGCGAGAACGACACCTGCCAGCTGCTCTTCGCCGATGACGAGCTCATGGGCGTGACCCCGCCGATGTTCATCGAGACCACCATCGTCCAGACCGACCCGGGCTTTAAGGGCGACACCGTCCAGGGTTCCACCAAGCCGGCCACGATCGACACCGGCGCTGTCATCCAGGTCCCCATGTACCTCAACGAGGGCGAGGTCATCAAGGTTGACACCCGCGACGGCAAGTTCGTCTCCCGCGTCTAGCAACCAACTCTTATAGGAGGACTCATGCCCCAGGAAATCAAGATTGACGGCATCGGCATTTCGCCCGATGTTCTGACCGCCATCGTCTCGCGCGCCGTGTCGGATGTCGAGGGCATCGCCTCCGTTGGCGTCAAGGACCTTGCCACCAACCTTGTCTCCATGATGCTCTCGTCCAAGGCCCCGGCTTCTGAGCCGGCGGTCGAGGCCGAGGTCGTCGGCGACAAGCTCGCACTCACCGTGCGCGTCGTGGTGTTCTTTGGCTATCCGTTCAAGAAACTCGCCGAGGCCGTTCGCGCCGCCGTGGTCGCCGCCATCGATGCCCAGGTTGGCGTTGAGGTCGAGCGCGTTGACGTTTGCATCGACGGCCTCGTTTTCCCCAAGGAGTAACCTTTGAGCCTTAAGGTTTATCGCGGGCGTACGCTTGCCCGCAGTCAGGCGCTTCAGCTGCTGTTTCAGGCCGAGGCCACGGACAGTCCGCTCGAGCGCGTCCTCGAGGGCGATTTCCTGATCTCGAAGGGTCCCCTCGACCCCTACGCGCTGGAGCTGTGCCGCGGTGCCTACGAGCACATCGACCGTATCGACTGCGCCCTTCGCTCCGTCGCCAAGAACTGGGATCTTATGCGTATGCCCGGTGCCGACCGCAATCTGCTGCGCATCGCCGTCTATGAGATGCGCTTCCTCACCGACGAGGAGGTCTCGGACGCCATCGTGATCAACGAGGCTGTCGAGCTTGCCAAGGCCTATGGCACCGACCAGTCCGCGTCGTTTGTCAACGGCGTGCTGGGCAAGATCGCTCGTAGCGAGGAGCTGCCGGGCGAGGACCTGTATCAGGAGCTGCTGGCCGATGACCGTGCCCGCGAGGAGGCCCAGGCTGCCGAGGCTGCCGCCAAGGTTGCCGCCGCTCAGGCTGCGGCCGGCGTTCTCGATGAGGGCGCCGAGGTCGCCGAGGCCGAGACCGGTACCGTCGAGGAGTAGCCATGCCAGAGGGTTCCGTCCGCAACTTCGACGAGATTTCGGACCGCTTGGACCAGATTATCGCTACCGTTCGCTCCAAGGATACGTCCTTGGAGCGTTCGCTCGATCTGTTTGACGAGGCGATTGAGTTGGGCTCCCGTGCGGTCGATATGGTCGATAAGTTTGAGTTGACGCCTCGTGAGGCCGATAAGCTCGAGCAGGAATACGATGAGGATGCGGCAAACGAATCCCAGGATAGCCAGGCCGCGTCTCCGGATACGAATGGTTGATGGCATTCATGAAACGTGTGCGTCTCGATGACGAACTGATTTCACAGGGCATCTGCGCCGGTCGCGCGGATGCCCTTCGCACTCTTATGGCCGGCTTGGTCTCGAGTGGCGGCGAGCGCTTGACTTCGCCGGGCCTTAAGGTGATCCCAGGCCTGCCGCTGCACGTGAAGGGGCGCATTCCCTATGTTGGCCGCGGCGGTCTTAAGCTCGAAGGTGCGCTTGATGCTTTTTGCATCAATCCGACGGGCCTTGCCTGTCTGGATGTGGGCTGCTCTACCGGCGGCTTTACCGATTGCCTGCTTAAGCGTGGAGCTGCGACAGTTGTCTCGGTGGACGTAGGTCGCGCCCAGTTCGATTGGTCGTTGCGTCAGGACGATCGCGTGACGCTGCATGAGCGCACAAACGTGACGCAGCTGCCTGAGCTTGGCTATGCCGGCGCCATCGACCTGGCTGTGTGTGATGTCTCATTTACCAGCATCGCGAACATTATCGATGCGGTGCTGGCATGCCTGGCGCCTATGGGTGCATTCTGCACACTCGTAAAGCCGCAGTTTGAGGCTCCGGCGGCGTTGGTGGGCGAGGGCGGCATTGTGACCGATCCCGCCGTGCGATGCGATACACTCGTGGCGGCGGTTGAGCTCTTTGCTGCCAAGGGCCTGTTCCCGGTCGATGTGTGCGTGTCACCCATTCATGGTGCCAAGGGCAACGTTGAGTTTTTCCTGTACGGCACGAGATTTGACCCCGGCGACCGCACGCAAGACGAGCTGCAATCCCAGGTATCGGTTTTGAGCGAGAAAGCTGCAACGCTATGAAGGTTTTTCTGGTTCCCAATTACTACAAGCAAGAGGCTGTCGAGAGCGGCCTGATGCTCGAGCTTTGGCTGACACGCCAGGGCTATGAGGTCGCATGGGCTGCCGACCAGCGATCGAAGATTCAAAGCACGCCTGATATTGACGGCTCCGATCTGGTCATTACGCTCGGCGGCGACGGCACGCTGCTGCGCGCTGCCCGCATCCTCAACCATCGCGAGATTCCTATCCTCGGTCTTTCCTATGGTCACCTGGGCTTTTTAACTGCTGCGAGTCCAGAGGAGCGCGACATTCTGCAGGTCGTGAACGACGCTCTTTCCGGCGAGCTGCACGTGAGCCGTCGCGCCACTATCGCCGCGGATATCGTGTCCGTGCGCGAAGACGGAACGAAGGATGTCGTGCGCACCTTCGCCCTTAACGACATGGCGCTTACGCGCGGGCCCCTGTCCGATATGGTCGAGTTCGACATCACGGTGTCGGGCCACCATATCGATCGACTGCGTGGCGACGGCGTGGTCGTGTCCACGGCGACTGGTTCTACGGGTTACGCACTCAGTGCCGGTGGCCCCATCGTGAGCCCCGACTATACGGGCATGGTCTGCGTACCCATTGCGCCGCACACCATTCAGGCCCGTGCCTTCTTGACTTCGCCGAGTGATGTCGTCGAGATCTTTATGTCCGAGGATCGCCCGAGCGTTCCGGCAATCGCCATCGACGGACAGTTTATTACTTGTGATGGTACGGTCGAGAGCGTGGCTGTGCGTCGCGGTCCCGGCGATGTGCTGCTGCTGGATTATGGCCCCGAGAGCTTCTATAACTCGGTGAGCCGAGTGTTTTATGGAGTACGACATGATCGATGAGCTGCAGGTTTCTAACATTGCACTCATTCGTGAGGCGACGCTGGTGCCGAGTGCCGGCCTGACTGTCCTGACAGGCGAGACCGGCGCCGGCAAGACCGCGCTGCTCTCGGCCCTTAAGCTTATTTTGGGCGAGCGTGCGGATTCGTCGACGGTGCGCGAGGGCGAGGCGCTGGCGAGCGTCGAGGCACGCCTGTTTGACGGCCCGCACGACACGGAGGGCTTCACGGTCCAGCGCAGCCTTTCCGCCGAGGGCCGCAGCCGCGTCAAGATTGACGGCAGTATCGCCAGTGTGCGCGAGCTTTCGGAGCGCGTTGGCGTGATGATGGATTTGTGCGGCCAGCACGAGCACCAACGCTTGCTCGATCCGGCACATCACGTTGCGATGGTCGATGCGTGGGCGGGGCGCTCTGCGCTCGAGGCACTCGAGCACTACCGTGCTTGCTTTAAGGCTTCACGCGCTGCCGCTAAGGAGGTTCGACGTGTCGAAGAGACCTCGCGTGCGCAGGGGAGCCGCGTCGAGGAAGCGCGCTTTGCGCTCGAGCGCATCGGCGAGGTCGACCCCAAACCGGGCGAGTATGAGGAACTCGAGGAACTGCTGCCGCGCTCCGAACATGCCGAGGTGCTGGTTGCCACAGCTAATGATGCCCATGCATCGCTTGCCTCTGAAGGGGGAGCGCTCGATGCCGTGAACAGCGCCGTGGCAGAACTTTCCCGTATGGCTTCCGTTGATCGCAAACTTGGCGACATTGCCGATTTGCTTTCGGATGCCTGTATCTCCCTTGAGGATTGCGCGAACGAACTTCGTGCCTATCGCGATGGCGTCGCCTTCGATCCGCGCGAGCTCGCTCGCATGCGTGAGCGGTATTCCGACCTCAAGGGCCTGCTGCGTCAGTGGGGTCCTACCATGGACGATGTTTTTGCCATGCGCGATCGCTCGCAAGAGCTGCTGTCCCTGGTCGATGATGGCGATGAGCAGATCAAAAAGGCGCGTGAGGCACTCGGGAGCGCTGAGCGCGAGTTGTTTACCGCTGCCAAGGCACTTAAGCGCGCTCGCAATACGGCGGCCCCGCGCTTCTGCCACGAGGTTGGCCGCCAGATGGCTCGCCTGGAAATGGGCGGCGCCGAGCTCGTCTGGGAGTCGCGCGATCTTCCCCGTGCTGAGTGGACGCCCGTTGGTCCTTCGAGCTACGAGCTGCTATACCGTAGCGGTGCTGGTTTGACGCCGCGTCCCCTGCGTCGAATTGCGTCGGGCGGCGAGCTCAGCCGCGTCATGTTGGCAAGCAAAGTTGTCCTCGGTAATGCGGACGGTGTCGATACGCTGGTGTTTGACGAGGTCGATGCCGGTGTCGGTGGCTCCACGGCGCGTGCGCTCGCGGGCGTGCTGGCAGATCTCGCCGCTACGCATCAGGTGATTGTCGTAACCCACTTGGCGCAGGTCGCCGTCATGGCTGACAAGCATTATGTCGTCAGCAAGGAACCGGGCGATGTTCCCCAGACGCATTTGGACGAGGTAACCGGTGAAGCGCGTACCGCCGAGATCGCCCGCATGTTGAGCGGCGATCAGTCCGAGGCAAGCCTGGCGCACGCCAAGCAGATGCTCGAAGAAGCTCGAGGTTAGGCCGTATCAGCGGTGTTGGTGGGACAAAATAGACTGAATTTTTTGTCCCACTTCGCGTTTTACTCAACGACCTTATCCGGCTGGATGAGCTCCTCGTAGTAGCTGATATGCTCGCGAGCGTCTTCAATCTCGGGCAGCAGGAAGTTGTAGATGACTTCGATGATCATCGTGGCGCTGATCTTAGAGAACGCAAAGTCGCCCGTTGTCAGCAGCGCTTCGTGGTTGACGGTGTTAAAAGTGTAGTCTGCCAGGCGCGCGAGCGGGGATTTACTGTCGCTGCTGATGACGACTACGGTTGCGCCGCAGTTGCGAGCCGCTTTTGCCATGCGATTCAGTCGGCGCGATTTGCCGGAGTTTGAGATTAGCACGATGACGTCACCCGGGCGCAACGTGAGCGCAAAGCCGATTGATGTCTCGCTAATGGTGCTCGCCATGCAGCGCAGGCCCAGCTGCGAAAACTTAAACGTCGCATCGAGCGCGACCGCGTTCGTATTGCCCACAGCCGCAAACTCAATAACCCCTGCATGCTTAAGGGCATGCACAACAGCCGCCAGCGTATCGTGGTCGATACCGTCGATGGTCGCATTAAGCTCGCTCACCTTGGCAGCCAGGATGTTCTTGAGGCTCTGCTCCATATTGTCGAGCGAGACCTCGTCGGTCAGGCTCTCGTTGCGCTGGCTTTCCAAATCCCTCGCCAACGAAAACTGAAAGCTGCGGAAGCTGCCAAACCCAAGCTTGCGGCAGAAGCGCGAAACGGTCGCCTCGGACGTGGCAGCGGCGCGTGAGAGCTGAGCCGCCGTGAGGCGTGGAGCCTCGGACTGGTGCTCCAATATATAGTCGACAATGCGCTGCTCGGACTCGCTGTATCCCTGGTGGGTACTAATGAGGGAAAGTGCGCTTTTGCTACTATCGGTCATGGATGGCTCCTGGTTGGCATGAAAATCTAACTTGATTTGCAATGCCATAGTATACGGGCATTTTCAATTACAAGATACACCTTGCCGTTTCAAGTGTTGATGGTAAACTTTCACCTACCGTTTACGGTTATGAAAGAACCTTTCACCGGAGATTTGCACCTTGGCTCTTCTCACGCGGGCGGTAGGTTGGTATCTTTCAGTTGTGGAAAAACGCGCATCGAAGCGCGTGTAGGGGAGCGCCCGCGGGCGCTGTACTCAAGAAGGAGGGACACATGGCTAAGTTTGACATCATCGCCGCGACCGGTTGCCCGACCGGCATTGCGCACACCTTCATGGCGAAGGAGGCGCTGGAGAAGGCAGCTGCCGAGCGCGACCTGACCATTAAGGTCGAGACTCATGGCCAGGTCGGTGTCGAGAACGAGCTCACCAAGAGTGAGATCGCTGGTGCCAAGGCCGTCGTCGTCGCAGCCGACAAGGATGTACAGGCTGAGCGTTTCGCCGGCAAGCCCATGGTTTCCGTTGGTGTTTCCAAGGCCCTGTCCGTTGAGGCCGCCGGTAAGCTGATTGACCGCGCGCTCGCCGCAAAGGGTGACGACACGGTTGCGGCTGCTGCCGATATCGAGGATGAGGTCGAGGAGAAGGAGTCCATCGGTCACATCATCTACAAGCACCTCATGAACGGCGTCAGCCACATGCTGGTCTTCGTCGTTGCCGGTGGTGTTCTGACCGCCGTCTCGTTCCTGTGGGGCATTACGTCCTTTGATTCGACGGCGTCTGACTACAACAGCTTTGCTGCGATGCTCAAGATCATCGGCGGCATCGCCATGAACCTCATGGTTCCGGTGCTTTCCGCCTACATCGCCGAATCCATCGGCAAGCGCCCGGCGCTCGTCCCCGGTTTTGTTGCCGGTATGATCGCCATCCAGGGCCTGCCTGTTAACGCCGAGACCGGCATGATCGACGCCGGTGGCGCCGGCGTGGGCTTCGGCTTCCTGGGCGGCATCGTTGGCGGCTTCCTCGCCGGCTATGTCATCCTGCTGCTCGAGAAGGTCTTTGCCGGTCTGCCCAAGAACCTGGACGGCCTCAAGGCTATCTTCCTGTACCCGCTGTTCTCGACGGCCATCGTCGGCCTGGTCATGCTCGGCATTTCCGGCCCCATGGCTGCCATCAACACCGCCATGATGGACTTCCTCAAGGGCCTGTCCGCCTCTGGCGCCGTTGTCCTGGGTCTTGCTATCGGCTGCATGTGCGCCTTTGACATGGGTGGCCCGGTCAACAAGGCTGCTTATGTCACCGGTACTGCTATGCTCACCGAGGCTTTGGCCGCCGGTGTTGGCACCGATACCTACAACTTCGGCACCAACTTCATGGCTGCCGTCTCCGCCGCCTGCATCGTTCCGCCGCTGATCACCACCTTTGCCGTCGTTGTCGGCAAGAAGTACTTCAGCCAGGAGGATCACGACGCCGGTGTCGTCAACCTCATCCTTGGTTGCACCCACATCACCGAGGGCGCCATTCCGTTCATGACCAAGAACATCTGGCCCGTCATGCCCATCATGATGCTCGGTTCCTCTATCGCTTCGATCCTGACCATTATGTTCAACGTTCACGATCCGGCGCCTCACGGTGGCTTCCTGGTCCTGCCCGTTGTCGAGAACGGTCCGCTTTGGGTCCTCGCGATCCTCATCGGCGCTGTTGTCGGTGGCATCCTGTTCGTGGCCTTCAAGAAGTACGACTTCGAGAAGAACCAGAAGGCCGCTCCTGCAGCCAAGCCGGTTGAGGCCCCCAAGGCCGCTGCCGTCGAGGCCCCCAAGGCCGAGGCCGCCGACTTCGTGAAGGTCGAGAATGTCTTTGTCGCCGAGGACTTCGCTTCTCGCGACGAGGCTCTGAGCTTCGTTTCCAACCAGGCTGTCAAGGCCGGTATCGCCAGCGACGCCGACGCCGTGATGAACGCCTTCCTGGCCCGCGAGGCCGAGGGCACCACGGGCATGATGGAGGGCTTCGCTATCCCGCATGCCAAGTCCGACGCCATTACCGAGGCTGCCGTCATCGTCGTCAAGGACGAGTCCGGCGTGACCGGTTGGGATACCATGGACGGCGCTCCCGTCAACGTGGCTATCGCCCTGCTCATCCCCGGTGCCCAGGCCGGCACTACGCACCTCAAGATCCTGTCCAAGGTCGCCGAGGCGCTCATGGACGAGGACTTCCGTGCCACCGTCAAGGGTTCCACCGACGCCGCCGAGATCGCCAAGACGATTAACGCCCGTCTGGTCTAATTCCACGGTACGCGAATAACATCGCCCCCTGTATATAAGGCGGAGTCCCTCCCCAGGGCCTCCGCCTTTTTCATCCCCAAATAAGTTGCGGTGAAATAGGGACTGTTTAGATGTTTCAACCGCAAAATCAGTCCCTATTTCACCGCAACTTACAGAAGGACATAGAGGGAACTGCCCATTGAGTCTTTGTCGCGAACAGATCCTCAGCCAGAATTCCGTTCCGCCGATATTGCTCTGGATCGACCGAGTTTCCGCAGCTCGCCCGCCGGGCGGGGCGATTAAGTTTGTCGCGAGTTCCGCACGCAAAGGAAAGCACTTAATGTGCTTTCCGTCTTGCGCAGGACTGTAGAGCAGCAAACTTAACCGTCCCGCCCGGCGGGCGAGCGCAGGGATACGACATCTGTCCAACAATTCGTGTGAAACACAATGAAAAACCGTTTGATGTGAGTTAATATAAACAACGTCGTGAATCTGACTCCTGCCACATGCATGACAGGGGTTAAACACAAAAAGGAGTCAATTATGGTTTCTGAGAAGGCTACCCTCGTTAATCCTCAGGGTCTGCACATGCGTCCGGCTGGTCTGTTCGCCTCCACCATGGGCAAGTACGCCTGTGACGTGACGGTCGTCACCCCCGAGAAGGAGGTCAACGGCAAGTCCCCGATGGCCCTCATGGCTGCTGGTATCCCCTGCGGTACCGAGGTCGAGGTCAAGTGCGACGGCGCCGACGAGGCCGAGGCTCTGGCTGCTGCCATCGAGCTCATCAAGAGCGGTCTTGGCGAGTAGAACTCAAACGGGTCGCATGTTGAACAACTAAGTTCATATTTGGGGGCGCAGTGACCTGTTCTAAGGTAGCTGCGCTCTTTTGTCATGGATATGGCAAAACGCTTTATCACATGACACGGAGAGAGGAATGGGAATGTATCAGGGAGTCAACGCTTCCGAGGGCATCGGTATCGGCACCGTCATGGTCGCCGTCGATCCCGACTTGACGTTTGAGCCGCACGAGGTTGCTGATTCGGCAGCAGAGAAGGAGCGCTATCAGTCCGCTCTTTCGGTCTTCTGCGAGAAGACCCAGGCTCAGGCCGACCACATGAAGGAGACGGTGGGCGAGGCCGAGGCCGAGATCATGAGCGGACACATTGTCCTGGCTCAGGACCCGGGCATGACCGACGCCATTAACGCCGCCATTGACGGCGGCACCTGCGCCGAGCAGGCGCTCATGGACACCTCGACCATGTTCGAGAACATGTTCCTGTCCATGGACGACGAGATGTTCCGTCTGCGCGCGGCCGACATCGCCGACATCCGCACCGGTATTCTGGCCGAGCTGCTGGGCAAGGAGGTCGTCGACCTCTCCGTCCTGCCCGAGAACACCGTCGTTGTCGTGCATGACCTCACGCCGTCCATGACCGCCACGATCGATAAGGCCCATGTTGCCGGTATCGTCACCGAGACCGGTGGCCGCACGTCGCACTCCGCGATCATCGCGCGCGCCCTCGAGATCCCGGCTGTCCTTTCGGTTTCCAACAGCTGCACCGCGTTGCGCAACGGTATGACCGTTGTCGTCGACGGTGGCAAGGGCATCGTCGAGGCCGATCCCGACGAGGAGACGCTCGCTGCCTACACCGCCAAGGCCGAGGCCTTCGCTGCCGAGAAGGCAGCCCTCGAGGCCTTCCGTGGTAAGCCGTCCGTGACTGCCGATGGCATCAAGAAGATCATCGCCTGCAACATCGGTAACCCCGATGACGTGCCCAACGCGCTCGATCACGACGCCGAGGCTATCGGTCTGTTCCGCTCCGAGTTCCTGTTCATGGACTCTGCTGAGCTTCCTTCCGAGGAGGAGCAGTTCAACGCCTACCGTAAGGTCGCCAGCGCGCTCAAGGGCGCTCCGGTCATCATCCGCACGCTCGATGTGGGTGGCGACAAGGAGATTCCGTATCTGCATATGGTCAAGGAAGACAACCCCTTCATGGGCTTCCGCGCCGTGCGTTACTGCCTGGCCAATCCCGACCAGTACAAGGTCCAGCTCCGCGCTCTGCTGCGCGCTAGCGCCTTCGGTGACGTCAAGATCATGATCCCGCTCGTCACCTGCGTCGAGGAGGTCTTGGCTGTCAAGGAGCTCGTCGAGCAGTGTAAGGCCGAGCTGACCGAAGAGGGTCGCAAGTTCAACGAGAACATCGAGGTCGGCATCATGGTCGAGACGCCCGCCGCTTCGCTGCTCGCAGACCGTCTTGCCGAGGTCGCCGACTTCTTCTCCATCGGCACCAACGACCTGATCGGCTATACCATGTGCGCCGACCGTGGTAACGACACCATCTCCAACCTGTACCAGGTTTACTATCCCGCCGTGCTCCGCTCGCTCAAGAACATCATCGAGAGCGGCGTGAAGGCCGGCATCATGGTCGGTATGTGCGGCGAGGCCGCTGCCGATCCGCTGCTCGAGCCGCTGCTGATCAGCTGGGGCCTGGAGGAGTTCTCGATGAGCGCTCCTTCGATCCTGCGCGCCCGCAAGACCATCAGCCAGTGGACCAAGGCCGAGTGCGACGAGCTCGCCGAGAAGGCGCTCGCCTGCAACACCGCAGCCGAGGTCAAGGCACTGCTCGAGTCCGCAGCTCGCTAATTTGGTATCAGAGGTAACCGCGTGGTTGGAATGGGCCGGCCACGCGGCCCTCACATATACAGGGGGTACTGTAAATGTTCTACACGCTAACCGCTAACCCGGCTGTCGACATGACGGTTTCGAGCTCTCCGCTCGAGCCCGATGAGAACGTCCGCACCGGCTCGGCCAGCTACACGGCTAACGGCAAGGGCCTTGACGTGTCTTTCGCCTTTAAGAAGATGGGCGTTGACACCGTCGCACTCGGCTTCTTTGCTGGCTTCACGGGCAAGTTCATCGTCGAGGAGGTCATGAACCTGGGTTGCCTCTGCCGCCCGGTCTGGACCGACGGTATCACGCGCATTAACACCTACGTCAACGATGGCCAGCACGAGTACGGCATCCTGAACCCGGGTGCTCCGATCACGCCGCAGCACCAGGAGGAGCTCTACGACATCCTGGACACCGCGGGCGATCTTGAGTGCCTGATCGTTTCCGGCTCCGTGCCTCCCAAAGCTACGCCCGACTTCCTGGCTCAGGTCATGGAGCACGCTCAGGCTCGTGGCGCCGACGTCGTCCTGGACCTGTCCTCCGACAAGCTCAAGGAGCTCGCTCACAAGAAGCCGCTGCTCATCAAGCCGAACCATCACGAGATGAAGGCCATCTTCGGCGTGCCGGTCGACACCGACGACGAAGTCCGCGTTGCTATGAAGATGGCTCACGACGCTGGCGTTCAGAACGTGCTGCTCACCCGTGGTAGCCGCGGCGACGCTTACTTCTCCAACGGCGAGGACATCTGGTACGCCAAGCGTGAGTTCAACATCAAGCTGGTTTCTTCCGTCTGCGCCGGCGACTGCACCCTCGCTGCGTTCCTGCACAAGTGGTACAGGGATCGCGACAACGTCGAGGAGGCTATGAAGCTCGCTATGGCCACCGGCGCCAACGTTGCCGAGTCCGTCGGCATCGGCGACTTCGGTCACGTCGACGAGTACAGCAAGCGCGTTGCTGTCCGCAAGCTCGATCGTCAGTAATCGAAACGCGACATATTCGTGCGCATGTGGCGCTCCGGTTTCGGCTGGGGCGCCTTTTTGTTCCGCCACGGGGGAGAGGTGTTCCGCCGTACTTCATCGCTTCCACACCGTTCACCGAGTTGTCCTAGCCTTTTACCGATGCGTGGAATATACTTTCATTAACACGTTGCTTCGTGAAAGGAACATTCATGATTTACACGCTCACTGCAAATCCCGCCATTGACTACAACATCGCCTGCGACGGTCTTGCTGCCAACACCGTCACGCGTACCCGCAACGCCGTCTACACGCCCAACGGCAAGGGCCTCAACGTCTCGTTTACGCTTGACCACTACGGCGTCGACACCACGATCCTGGGCTTTTTCGCCGGTTTCTCGGGCGAGTTTATCGTTAAGGGCGCCGAGGCCCTGGGCGTGCCCGTCAAGCCCGTGTGGACCGACGGCATTACGCGCGTCAATGTGTTCCTCAACGCCGGCCCCGACACCGAGTACAACATGGTCAACGCCGGTGCCGCCATCAACGAGGCCAACGAGCAGGAGATGTTTGAGCTCATCGATTCGCTCGATGACATGACCTGCCTAGTCATCAGCGGCTCGCTGCCTCCCAACACTTCCGAGGGCTTCTTGGCCGAGGTCCTGCGCCGCGTCAAGGCCAAGGGGGCCGAGTTCGTCCTCGACATCTCGAGCCATCAGCTGGCAGACCTCATTGCCATGGAGCCGCTGCTGATCAAGCCCAATGACGATGAGCTGCTCGACATCTTTGGCATTAAGGTGAGCGGTGGCGACGACGAGTCCGTCAAGGGCGCGATGGCCGAGCTGCACGCCAAGGGCGCCAAGAACGTGCTGCTGACCCTCGGTGGCGCCGGCGCGTACTTCTCCAACGGCGAGCACATCTGGTTTGCTAACCGCACCTTCGACGTCAAGCTGCTGTCGACGGTGTGCGCCGGTGATTCCTCGCTCGCTGCCTTCCTGTCTGTGTGGCACGACGCTCCCGAGCGCGTCGAGGACGCCCTGCGCCTTTCGATGGCCACTGGCGCCAACGTGGTCGAGTGCCCGGGCCTGGGCGACTTTGCCAAGGTGGATGAATACAAGAAGAACATCGAAGTTCGTCAGGTCTGCTAGCCGCATCGAATAATCGCTGCCGAACACCCGCTTTGGATCTCCGAGGCGGGTGTTTTTTGTGCGCTGAACGTATGTGGCGTCTGCTGTCTCGTTTTATCTAATCGACGACGCGATTGCGTGTGCGCGCTTTCTCGTTTCTTGTTAGACTTCTTGAGAACCATCGATTAACGCTCACAAGTGCAGGAGGCCACAGGCATGTGCAATGTTTCGCTCAACGGTACTCAACCGTCCGATGCGTCCCTGCGCGTCCTGCGCGCGCTTGAGGCGGCTGGTCTTGAGGCTTGGTACGTGGGCGGTTGGGTGCGCGACGCCCTGATGGGTTGCCCCAGCCACGATGTTGATATGTGCTGTAGCGGCCTGTGGCAGGAGTCCAAGGTGGCGCTCGAGGCCGCTGGTATCGCGGTCGTGGAGTCGGGCATTAAATTTGGCGGAATCACGGCTATTTCCGATTGCGAGCGTATCGAGGTCACCACGTACCGTCTGGATGGCTTTTACACCGATGGTCGCCATCCCCAGAGTGTGGAGCGTGCCGCCTCGCTCGAGGACGATCTGGCGCGCCGCGACTTTACCGTCAACGCTATGGCATGGCATCCCGAGCGCGGGCTTGTCGACCGCTACGACGGCCAGGGTGACTTGGAGCGCAAGCTGATTCGCGCTGTCGGCGATCCCAAGCGTCGCTTTAACGAGGACGCCCTGCGCATGTTGCGTGCGGTGCGCTTTGCCTGCCGCCTGGACTTTATGATTGAGCCCGAGACTAAGCGCGCGCTTGCCGAGTGCGCGCCGCTGCTCGACGCCGTGGCGCGCGAGCGTGTGGGTATTGAGCTTGAGGGCATTCTTTCGACCGGTCATGGGGGAGACGCGATGCTGCGCTACCCCGAGCTCATCTGTGCCTCTGTGCCTGAGCTGGCAGCGGGTCGCGGCTTTGATCAGCGAAGTGTCTATCATGCGTTTAACGTTTACGAGCATATCGCCCGTGTGCTGACGGTGGCAGGGGAGCTTGCGCTGTGCGACGGCGTCGCGCCCTCGTCGAGCCTTATGTGGGCGGCGTTTTTGCACGATGTGTCCAAGCCCGATTGTTTCACGGTCGATCACGCCGGCAGCGGACACTTCTACGGTCATCCAGAACTCGGTGCCAAGAAAGCGCGCGTCATTATGGATCGCCTGGCGCTTTCGCACGACTTGGTGCGCGACGTGTGCCTGCTCATCAAATACCATGACAAGCCGCTGCGCCCCGAGCGCTCCTGTCTGCTCAATGTGATGCGCGCGCTTTCGGGCGAGGGCGTCGACACGGCCCGCCTGATTGACGAGCTCATGGACCTTAAGCGTGCCGACACACTTGGCAAGGCCCCGTCGTGCTTCTATTACGTTGAGACGATTGAGGAGATGCGCGCGATGGCGCACGAGCTGCTGAGGGCGGGGGAGCCCTATACGCTCAGGATGCTTGCCATCAACGGTGGCGACCTGATCCGTGCCGGAGTCAAGCCCGGGCCGGAACTAGGTCGGCTTCTCAACTCCGCCCTCGACGCCGTGATCGAAGACAACATTCCCAACGAGCGCGAAGCTCTTTTGGTCCATCTCAACTTGAATTAGCTACCTAGTTTACCTGCGCGTTCCATAACCTGCCGACAATTTTTCGGCAATTTGGAATTTCTTCTTGCGCTGACGTTTTTTGTCCCGTAATATATTTCCTCGCAGCACGGCAGTGCAGATGTCATATGGCCCGTTCGTCTAGCGGTTTAGGACGCCGCCCTCTCAAGGCGGAGATCACCAGTTCGAATCTGGTACGGGCTACCACGCATCTGATACCCGGTCTTCTCATGGAAGATCGGGTTTTTTATTTTCAAACAACCGTCTGCAATTCCCGTTTGAACCAGAGCTTTGCGTTCTGTCTATGGTCCTTGCGGGTACAATTATCCAAGATATTTTGACTGTTAGAAGGAGTCTCATGACGGAGTCCTCTCAGCATACTTCTAAGCCCCAGGTCGAGGTTGAGGCCTCGGGCGGAGATGACAATAAGAGCGCACGCCGCGGGGCCATCTTTATCGGCGTCGTGCTGGTGGGTTATATCGTCTATCTGGTGGTAACCGGGCAGATGGGGCAGTTCTGGGCCGCTATGTCGAGCGTCCAGGCGTCATGGCTCGTTGTCGCGTGTCTTTGCATGTTCATGTATCTGTTCTTTGGCATTGTGGCCTATGCGATCGCTGTCTGGCTCGACCCCAATTCACCCGTTGGCATTCGCGACCTGATCTCGGTCGAGGCGAGTGGCATCTTCTTTGGCAACCTCACACCTATGATGATGGGCTCGACTCCTGCTCAGATCTACCGCCTGACCAAAGCGGGCCAAAATGTCGGCGAGGCCGGAGCCACGCAGTTCACGCGCTTTATCGTGTATCAGTTTGGCCTCGTTGCCTGGGGCGCTATCCTACTGCTTGCTCGCATGCCGTTTTTTGCCGAGCGCTATGGCGACATGACGCTGCTGTGCGTCTTTAGCTTTGGTGGACACTGCTGCATCTTGCTTGGCATCTTCGCCGTCGCTCTCATGCCTAAGACCGTCACGCGCGTCGCCCATTGCATCATCAATTGGCTCGAGCGCATTGGTGTCTCGGCCACTAAGATCGAGGGTTGGCGCACGTTTGTCGATGGCGAGATCTACTCCTTCTCCGAGAAGTTCAAGCTTTCGGCCGGACATTTTTCTTCCATGCTGCTCACCGTGTTTATCACCATGCTGCAGCTCGCGTTTTTCTATCTGGTTCCGTATTTCCTGATGCTTGCCTTTGGCCACCACGAGGTCGACTTTTTCTCGGTCATGGCTGCGAGTGCCTTTGTCCAGCTGTTAAGCTCTGCGGTCCCCCTGCCCGGTGGAACTGGTGGCGCTGAGGGCGGCTTTGCATTGTTCTTGGGTCATTTCTTTGGGTCGGCTTCGACCGCTGGCTATCTGCTGTGGCGCCTCATTACGTTTATTGCGCCGACCATTTTGGCTGCGCCCCTGCTGGGACTTAAGAGCGCCCACAACGAGAGCATCCATGCGCGCTGGGATCGTGTGATGCGCAAGCTCGGCCGCACGCCTCAGACGCCCTCTGCGCCCACTAAGCCGCACCCCGCGAATGCTGTTACCGTTGATCCCAATAAGCACGCTCAGAAGGCTTCTGGGACTGCTAAGCCGGCTCATAAAGCCTATGTGCGCCAGACAGGCGACGGTATTCGCGTATCTCCGTCGGCACTCAATAAGAAGAAGCATCCTAAGTCGCAGTAGGGCAGTCGTGCGTTCTTCATGATGCGGGTCATATTTGTGCTGTATGGGGGATAATCCTCTTACGTAGATTATCTCTCATCTGTTGATGAATGCTCGCATATCGAAGGGACACGCCCATGGCAACCAGCAAACCGCGTCTTGATCGTCGCATCGTTCGCAGCCGCAATGCCATCCTTTCGGCTTTCGAGCGCCTGCTCATGGAAAAGCCACTGGCAGACATTACGGTGAGTGCCATCGCGCGCGAGGCCAATGTCGACCGCAAGACCTTTTACGTTCACTTTGGTACGGTTGACGGCCTGCTTGATGCCATTGCCGTCGATGTGGTGGAGATGATTGTCGACTCGGTCGAGAAAACGCTTGCTTCCATGGACGGTGACACCAACGAGCGCGCTCTTGGCGCGGCGGCGACCTTCTTTAAAACCGTTAACGAGGCACTGTGCAACAACTTAGTGCTCAATCGTCAGCTGATCGAGAACATTCCGCTCGATGTTTTTATGGCTCGTCTTCGTGCGCCGCTCGAACACGAGATTGCCGAGCGCGATCTGCTGCCCGAGGGCCTTAAGGACGAGATGTTCGATTACTATCTGGCGTTTTTGCTGTCGGGTATTATCGGTATCTATCGCACGTGGGCACTGTCTGACGGCTCGGTTCCTATCGAGCGCGTCTCGGAGGTTGCTAATGACCTCACGCTCAACGGCCTGTCGAGCCTAGAATCTCGCTTCGAATAGCACTTGCGCCTTACCCCCCCTGAGTTGCGGTGAAATAGGGACTGAATAGGTCTTTTAACAACCTAAAGGGGGTGCGGACGATTTCTTGGACCGCGCCTAGGCGTATCCAATTGGGAATCCTCCGATGCGCCTTCGCACGCTCGCATGACCTCGATACCATGCGAGCGTGCGAACTCGACGAGCTCTGCGTTGCGGGCGTTTATGGTGCCGAAGGCGGCGGGGCACACGATAAGACGCGCGCAGTGGACGAGGAGCTCTTTGGCGCGGGCTATGGTTTTATCCCCGATCGGCTCGAAGGCGCGCTCGGCCACGCATTCCGTCGCCAGGTCGCGCGCAAGCTCGCAGTCGATCTCCCCTTCGTGCAGAACGCCTGCGTAGAACGCCTTGCCCTGCCGGATGAGCTGGCGAAACACAGCTGACCCCGTACCTGCGCCGGCGATGACGAACGTGTGCGCATCGCCGTGTGGGCGCCCAATTTCCACGCTGCCGAAGCGCTCGTTGAAGGTGCCATGTTTAAGGCCGTAGAGCTCGCCAATCGTCTCGCGCGTGAATATGTCCTCGGGTGCGCCGGCGCGGAAGACCCGGCCGTCCTTCACGCAAATCACCTTGTCGGCGCTTTTCTGCGCGAGCTCGAGTTCGTGGATGGACATGATGACAGCCACATTCCGCGATTTCGCAAGGTGGCGAAGTATTCGCAGCAGGTCGATCTGGTAGCGGATATCGAGATATGACGTGGGCTCGTCGAGCACGAGCACACGCGGATCCTGCGCGATGGCGCGTGCGAGCATGACGCGCTGGCGTTGCCCGTCGCTTATCTGCATGAAGTCGCGCTCGGCGAACTCTTCCACATGTGCGGTTTTCATGGCCTCGTCGACCCGACTATGGTCGTCGGGCGAGAGTGTGCCCATTCGCCCGGTGTAGGGATGCCTTCCCGCCTCTACGATATCGCGGCAGGTGAGGAGCTCGGTCCGGGGTCGATCTGTCAGCATAACGGCAAGGTTCCTTGCGAACTCCGCCGTCTTCCATCGGGAAATCTCCCGCCCGTCGAGCTCGACCGCGCCGGCAAGCGGTGCCAGATGGCGTGTGATGGTTTTCAAGATGGTCGACTTGCCCGAGCCGTTCGGCCCGATGAGCGCCACGACGTCGCCCGCGCGAACCTCCAGCTCGACGCCTTCGACTACGACCTTCTTGTCGTAGCCCGCCGACAGGTCGCTTATGCGGAAAAGCGGCGCTCCGTCAGCCTTCGTTGCGACCGGGGTTTCGAGGTTCGACTCCGCTCGGAGGAGGCGTTTCGCGCGCAGTTCCGCGCGAGTCGAAAGTGCCTTCTGGCGCTTTCGTGCGAGCTTAGGACTGTTTAAGCATGGGATGTCCCCTCCGAGCGTTTTGGGCCGCGGCACAAATTTCCCCATCTACCTCACCCGTTTCTTCAACATGAGCGCGATAACCACCGGCGCGCCGAAGATGGCGGTAACGGCGCTGATAGAAAGCTCGACGGGAGAGAAAAGCGTGCGCGCGATCAAATCGCAGCCCGCGCAGAAGATGGCGCCTCCCAAGAAGCACGCAGGAATCACGCTGATGGGCTTCGACGACTTCAGCGCCGACTTCACGAGATGCGGAACCGCGATGCCTACGAACGACACCGGTCCAGCGAACGCGGTCACGCAGGCGGAAAGCATGCTCGCTAGAAGGACGAGCACCACGCGGAAGCGTGCGACGTTCACGCCGACGCTTTTCGCGTAGGCTTCTCCCAGCTGGAAGGCGGAAAGGGGCTTCGATATCGCGAATACGCATGCGCTCATGGTGATCACCACGACCGCGATGACCGCGACGTCGTTCCAGCTCGAACCCGAGAAGCTACCCAAAGACCAGTTGTGCAGGTTCACGATGGACTGGTCGTCGGCGAAGGCGATGAGGAAGTTCGTCGCCGCCGAGCAGATGTATCCCACCATGACGCCCGCCACGATGAGCATGGCCATGGAACTTATGCGCCGTGCGATGAGGAGCACGAAGCCGATGGTGACAAGCGAGCCCAGAAACGCTGCGGCCACCATGGCCGGCGAGGACATGGCCTGGTTCGCGCCCAGAAGTACGATCATCGTAAGCGCGACGACGAACTTTGCGCCCGAGGAGACGCCCAAGATGAACGGGTCGGCGATGGGATTGTTGAAAAACGTCTGCAGCAGGAACCCGGAGAGCGAAAGTGCCCCGCCGAGAAGCACGGCTGAAAGCACGCGCGGCAGGCGAATCTCCCAGATGACTTGGCTTTCCATGGAATTGGCCGCGCCGCCCGAAAGTATGCCGGGGATGTGGTCTGCGGGCACGAGCACGCTCCCGATGCACAGGTTGGCCCCGACGAGCACGATGAGGGCAACAGCGAGCAGCGCCGTCACGACGCGACACCGCGCGGCGCGCCCCGATTCGTCGTATGCCATGGAAAGTCGGCTTCTCATGGTGCTAGCCGAGCTTCCTCAGATAATGGAAGTCGCTCGTGTCATCGCCGGTGAACGCCCCGTGCAGCTCGTCGATAATGTCGGCGGTAGAAGTCATCTGCTGGTACATGTCGGCGCTTGTGACCCAGACGTTGCCGTTCTTCACGGCTTTGAACTGCGACAATAGCGCGTTTTTGCCTACGAAGTCGCTCAAGGTGGCAACCGATTCGTCGATGGTGCCGTTGTAGACGATGATGTCGGCATCCTTCGCCGTCGCGTAGAAGCGCTCCATTTCGAGCGTTACTGACGAACCTGACGTCGACGCCGTCTGCGCGTCATCGAGCGCGTAGTTGCCGCCTGCAAGCTCGATCATCTGCGCCACGTAGTCGCCCGCCCGCCGCGTGACGGCGGCCCCGTTCGAGTTAATGTAGAAATAAGCCACGGTTTTACCTGACGACGCGAGCCCCGACGTTTGCTCGACGCGGGCCTTCTGCTCGTTGAACAGGTGCGCGGCCTCGTCTTCCTTGTCGAACAGGACGCCGAAAAGCTTAATCCACTCGACGCGCCCGAGTGCTTCGGGCTCGCTCGACGACTGTTCGGTGAGCACGACGAGACCGAGCTTCTGCAGCTTTTCCTTCACATCGGGCGTGTGGTTGATCATGGTGTTCTCGATGGCGAGCGTGCAGCCCGAGGCCGATATTCGCTCGTAGTCGGGCGCGCTGTACTTGCCGCCGTAGGCGATCGCCCCACTTTCGAGTGCGCTTTTGAAGCCCGCGACCGAGCAATCGTCGGCCTTCGTGCCCGACATGATGATATTGTCGTTCGCATCGAGCGCGTCGACCAGGCACATCGTCGCCGACGACACGAGGTACACCTTGTCGGCGGGGCGCCTTATGACCGCGATGTCGGAGCTCAACCCGTCAGGTACCTTCGCATCTTGCGGCACCACGAGGAAGCGCTCCCCGTTCGAAATGCAGATAAGCCGCAGGCCGCCTTCGAACTCGTCGACAGTGAAGTGCTCGGCGTATTCAAGCTGAAGCGTCCCCGTCGGCTTCCAGCCGCAGCCCAAATCGGCGTTGTGGAAGTCGGCCGCGGCGCTTGAAGCCGTTCCCGCAGGGGAGCCGCCGCTTGCTTCGTCGCCCGATTTCTCCTTCATGGTGGATGAATCGAAGCGGAGCGTGTAGTCGATGGTGTGCGGCGTCGACATGGCGACGGTCTCGGCCGACACGGCGATGTCCTCGTCGAGCGTGACGGGTATCTCGAACGTGGAGTTGCCGTCGTCGTTTACGGGCGCGTAGTCCACGCCGTTGACGGTCATTTTGTCGTAGTTCGAACTCGACCATGTGATGGTCGCGGTGTAGGTGTCGCCATCCTTCACAATTGTGGTGGGTGAGGCGATGCTTGCGCGCCCTGACCCGCCGGAGAGCGAGACGCTCACAGTGTATTCCTGAGAGCCTGCCGTGCCACCGGTCGCGTTCGGGCTCGCACTGCACCCCGCGAAGGGAAGCGCGAGCAGGGCGACGAGAACGCAGGCGATCGCGCGCACCGCGATGCTGCGACGCTTCCTGCTTTCCCCCTTGGGAAGAATCGACCGCATGGCGTTACTTCAGTGCGTCGGCGCGCAGATCGACGCCGGCGGATTCGAATACGAGCGTGCGGTCGTACCACCGCTCCCTTCTAATGCTCCACGCGGCGCAGGCGGTGTCCTCGTCGAGCGCATCAACGGGCACGTCGTAGGTGTACTTGCCTTCCGCGTTTTCCACATAGGGGATGAAGTCGGCCTCGCTTGCGGCGGCAGCCTCGTCGCCCGTGCCCATGAAGAGCTTGCCGTAGCCCGTGCCGGAAAGTGTCATCACGCAGTGCATAGAGCCGTTTTCCACGATGAGCTGGGCGTCCACAATCCTGAACATGTTCGAGCTGGAATCTACGGTGATCGGATAGGTGCCGTCGGCCACCTTGTCGGCGGTGATGGGGGCAGCGCTTGCGTCCTCGGGCGCATCGGCCGCCTGTTCGGTTTTTTCCTGGGAATCGGCATCGCTTGCCTTTGCGCTGTCGATTGAATTTCCGCCGCAGCCGGCGAGCGAGAACGCGAAAAGCGCCGCCGACAGGGCGAAGGCGAGGGTTTTCTTCAACATGAAGGGGTTCCTTTCAATCGCTTCGACCGCCCGCGCCGTGCGGTGGGCGGGCGGGATGCGAATGCAACGGGCATGCGCCGTCAGTCGGGGAAGGCGCATGCCCGTTGCACGGGGACGCGACCGGCGCCCCCGTGCGCGGCGAGTTTACAGCTTGGCGATGGCGTCGTCCACGTGCGAGACGTAGATGTCGTCGATCGCGACGTTCTGTCCCAGACCCTGGAGCAGGCACGTCACTTCGAAGCCGGCGGCCACGAACTTCGCAGCCCAGCTGTCGGGGTCGGTCTCGTCTGCCATGTCGTTGTTCGCGTGGTCGCCCGCGACCACCATGAACGGCGCGAGCACGGCCTTCTTGTAGCCTGCGGCGCTCGCGGCGGCGATAACATCCTCGCAGGTCGGTTCAGCCTCGACGGTGCCGACGAAGAACTGCGTCAAGCCCTCGTTCTTGAACACTTCCTGCATCTTGGCATAGTCGGCGTTGGAATCGGCTTCGGTGCCGTGGCCCATGAGGCACAGCGCCGTCTTGCCGTCGTCGAAGGACGCCATGTTCTCCTTAATGGCTGCGGCCACCTTCTTATAGTCGTCGTCGGAGGTGAGCAGCGGGTCGCCGAGCGAGATTTTGTCGAACTTGTCGGCGTACTTGTCGAGCTCGTCTTTCACGTCGGTGTATTCCAGGCCACCCATGAGATGCGTCGGCTGCACGACGATTTCCTTCACGCCGTCTTCCACGCAGCGGTCGAGCGCCTCGGTCATGTTGTCGATCGTGATGCCGTCGCGCTTCTTCAGCTTGTCGATGATGATCTGCGCGGTGAAGGCGCGGCGGATGTCGTAGTCCTGCCAGTACTTCTCGCGGATAGCGTCTTCGATGGCGCCGATGGTGATGTGGCGCGAGTCGTTGTAGCTCGTGCCGAAGCTCGTGACGAGGATGACCGGCTTCACGGCCTTCTCCTTTTCACTCGATTTCTCGGAACTCGCGGAGGTGTTGGAGCAGCCCGCGAGCGCGACTCCGGCGAGCGCGACGGCTCCGGTTGCTGCGGCGCTCATGAAGCCGCGGCGTGACATCTGGTCGGACATGGTTTTTCCTTTCCTCGGTTTGCCGGTCCCCCGGCGACAGTTGCTTGTCGGCACAAGCGAAAGAAAAGCGCACCCCTCGGGGTTCACAAGGAGCTAACGCCACGGCGATGCCGTGAGGAAAAGGCGAAGCAGTCTGGCTTGGGGCGCGAGGCGGTTCGCCCGCGCGTCCTATACAGTAATGTCCCTTGCCCAGGATTCCCACCTGGTTCCCTCCGCAAGCCAGCGCGGGCTGTGCGGGCGCCGCGCCGGTCATTTCCTTTTATCCGATTGTCATATGCTCGTTGCCGAAACTTTTACTATCATAGTGGGCACTTGTGAACGTGTCAAAGCCAGGGCGGGCAGCATTGCGCCTCCTGCCTGCGTATTTGCGCCGATTGCCGCCGCAGGCGCCGTGTTTTGTCCGCTGCGCGAATGGCGGCGTAAACGGTTGCGATGAGAAACGGGAAGGGAAGGCTCGGATGATTCATATCGTTGGCGCAGGCTCGGGCGCCGCCGACCTTATCACGCTGCGCGGGGCGCGCCTTCTGCGCGCGGCCGACGTGGTCGTTTGGGCGGGAAGCCTTGTGAACCCCGAGCTGCTCGCCGAGTGCAAGGAATCCTGCATCGTCTACGACAGCGCGCACATGACCTTGGAGGAAGTGCTCGACGTGATGTGCGCGGCAGATGCGCGGGGCGAGGAAGTGGTGCGCCTGCACACGGGCGACCCGTGCCTGTACGGCGCCATCCAGGAGCAGATGGACGCGCTCGACGCGCGCGGCGTGGACTACGAGGTGGTGCCCGGCGTGTCGAGCTTTTGCGGTGCCGCGGCGGCGCTTCGCCAGGAATACACGCTGCCGGGAATCAGCCAGTCGGTCGTGATCACGCGGCTTTCCGGACGTACCCCCATGCCCGCGGGCGAGGGCATGCGCACCATGGCGGAAAGTGGCTCGACTATGGTCATCTTCCTGAGCTCGGGTATGCTCGCCGAGCTTTCCGCCGAGCTTTTGGCCGCGGGCCGCAGCTCCGACGAGCCGGCGGCGCTCGTGTACAAGGCGACCTGGCCTGAGGAGCGCGTGGTGCGCTGCACAGTGGGCACGCTCGCCGATGCGGGCGCGCGAGAGGGCATCGACCGCACGGCGCTCGTGGTGGTGGGCCGCGTGCTCGGAGCTCGCGGCGGGCTTGCGCACGACGGCGCGCAAGCGGAGTCGTACGAGCGCAGCAAGCTTTACGACCCTTCGTTTGCCACGGGGTATCGGAAGGCGAGAAGCTAGCGTGGCCTTCGAGCACTACATATATACCGGGACGACCCGACTGCGCTGCGGCTACACCACGGGGAGCTGCGCCGCACTCGCGTCGAAGGCGGCCTGCGAGATGCTCTTGTCACGAAAGCCCGTCGACCGCGTGTCGATCGTCACCCCCGGCGGGCTGGCCGTCGAGGCGAACGTAGTCGACGCATGCATCGGCGAGGGGTGCGCCCAGTGCGCCGTGCGTAAGGACGCAGGCGACGATGCCGATGTGACCGACGGCGTGCTCGTGTACGCGCGCGTGGAACATGCGGGGTCGGGCACGGGCGCTGCGGGCAGCAAGGGCGTGCCCGCGCTCGAATCGGAAGTTTCCGTCGATGGCGGCGTGGGCGTGGGGCGCGTGACGTTGCCCGGGCTCGAGCAGCCGGTGGGGGCGGCCGCCATCAACGCGACGCCGCGCGCGATGATCACTTCGGCGGTGCGCGAGGTGTGCGCCGCGCACGGCTTTTCTGGAAATATTGCTGTGACGATTTCGGTACCCGAGGGTGTTGCCCTTGCCAAAAAGACCTTCAACCCGCACCTGGGGATAGAGGACGGCATCTCCATCCTGGGCACGACGGGCATCGTCGAGCCGCGCAGCCTCGCTGCCTTGCGCGACAGCATCGAGCTCGAGATCCGGCAGCATGCGGCTATGGGGCGGCGCGGAGTCGTGCTCACGCCCGGCAACTACGGCGCGCAGTTCATCTCGGGGCATTTCCACCTAAACGGTGCGCCGGTGGTCTTCATCTCCAATTTTGTGGGCGATGCGATTGATTGCTGCGTTCGCGAGGGATTTACCAATGTCCTTCTTGTGGGACACATCGGCAAGCTGGTGAAGGTCGCGGGCGGCATCATGGACACCCATTCGCGTACCGCCGACTGCCGCGCGGAGATTCTGGCCGCCCACGCGGCCTTGGCCGGAGCGGGCGCGAAGACCGTGCGTGAGATCATGTCGTCGGTCACGACCACGGCGGCGCTCGAGGTAATCGAGGCCGCCGGCGTGGGGGACGCTGCGCGCGCCTCGCTCGCTGCGGCAATCGAGGACAGGTTGCGCCGCCGCGCGGCGGGCGCATGCGACATCGCCGCGGTCGTGTTCGACGCCGAGCGCCGCGAGCTTTTCCGCACGTCGGGCGCCGATGCAGTTATCGGGGAATTGGGGGCGACGTATGAGTAAAGGCGTGCTGTACGGGGTGCGCCGCGCAATCGGCTGGCCGGGGACGAAGGTGGTCATGAAGGCGCGCCGCTCGCTTGCGGACACGAAGCGCATCCTTCGCGAGGAGGGCGCCTTCGACGGTGCCGAGCTCGTAGAGGACTGTGGGCTTCCGGGCGAGCGCGTGTACCGCTCGCTCGACGATGTGCCCGATCGGGGCAGCTACTTCTCGACGATGGTGGTGCGCTAGATGAGGGTTTCATGCATAGCGTTCACCGAGAGGGGATATGCGTTGGCGGAGCGCACCGCACGCGCGCTTTCCGATTGCGCTCAGACAGGTGAAGATGACCCTGGCTGGAACGTTTCCGTTTCGCGCGGGTTCGGCGAGGGGAAGGTCGACCTGCGCGCATGGACGGCGCTCGCGTGGGAAGCGTCGGACGCGCTTCTGTTCGTGGGCGCGGCGGGCATCGCCGTGCGGGCTATCGCGCCGCATGTCGCCTCGAAGGCAAACGATCCCGCGGTTGTGGCGATCGACGAGGCGGGGCGCTTTGCCTTCCCGCTTTTGTCGGGGCATTTGGGCGGTGCGAACGAGCTGGCGCAAACTGTGGCACGCGTGGCAGGGGCCATCCCCGTCATCACCACGGCGACTGACGTCCGCGGCGTGTGGGCGGTGGATACGTGGGCGCGCCGTGCGGGGCTCGCCGTTTCGAATCCCGAGGCCATCAAGCGAGTGTCGGCGCGGCTGCTTTCGGGCGGGCGCGTGGCGCTCTATTCCGACATGCCGATTTCGGGACAGCCGCCTGAGGGGGTTGACATTGCGTCAGACCGCGCTCGGGCCGATATCGTCGTGTCGCCGTTCGCTGGCGCGAACGCAGGTGCGTCCGTTTGCGCGGCGGAGACAACGGGCGAGGTCGTGCCCGCCGGTGAGACGTGGAAGCCGGCGGGCGTGCGGGCGCAGGCGCCTGCGCCCGAGCCGCTTCGCCTTGTCGTGCCCTGCATCGTTGCGGGCATAGGGTGCCGTCGCGGTGCGTGCGCCGAAGCGATCGGGGAGGCGTTTCTTCTCTCGTGCGGGCAGGCGGGTATCTCGCCTTCGGCCGTGCGCGAGGCGGCGACGATCGACGTGAAGGCGCACGAGGAGGGTCTGCTCGCCTTCTGCCGCGCGCGCAATATCCCGCTTGCGACGTATTCCGCAGAGGAGTTGTCGCAGGTCGAAGGCAGCGTTTCGCCATCTGATTTCGTGCGCGCGACGGTGGGGGTCGACAACGTGTGCGAGCGCGCGGCGCTCGCGGACGGGGGCAAACTTTTCTTCCCGAAGCTCGCTCACGGCGGCGTGACCTTCGCGTTTTCCAAGGTAACTATCGAACTTTCGTTTAAGGAGCGGTGATGGGAAAGCTCTTCGTGGTGGGGATCGGCCCGGGCGGCCCCGACGGCATGACGATTGCGGCTCGGCGCGCGCTCGAGGCGGCCGACATCGTTGTGGGGTACACGAAATACGTGGAGCTCGTGCTCACCGCCGTGCCCGACGCGGCGCATCTCGCGACGCCGATGATGCACGAGGTCGAACGGTGCCGCCTGGCGCTTTCGCGCGCGCAGAGCGGAGAAGCCGTGGCGCTCGTGTGCAGCGGTGACGCGGGCGTGTACGGCATGGCGAGCCCCGTGCTGGAGCTTGCGGAGGACTACCCCGATGTAGACGTGGAAGTTATCGCCGGGGCCACCGCGGCTCAGAGCGGGTCGGCGGTGCTCGGCGCCCCGCTTGCCCACGACTTCGCGGTCGTGTCGCTCTCCGACCTGCTCACACCGTGGGAGGTCATCGAGCGCAGGCTCGCCGCCGTGGCGAGCGCCGACTTCTGTATCTGTTTGTACAACCCGCGCAGCAGAAAGCGCGCCGACAGGCTCTCGCGCGCGGCGAAGATTATGCTCGAATGGAAGGCCCCCGACACGCTCTGCGGCTGGGTACGCAACATCGGGCGCGAGGGGCAGCAGTCGGGCATGTGCAGGCTCTCCGAGCTGGGGGAGATCGACGCCGACATGTTCACCACCGTGTTCGTCGGCAACGCGGACACGAAGCGCGTAGGCGGCCGTATGGTTACGCCGCGCGGGTATCGGGAGATTCCATGCGAAAGGTAACGATCATCGGGGCGGGGCCCGGAAAACCCGACTTGCTCTCGCGCGCGGCGCTCGACGCGATCGACATCGCCGACGTGGTCATCGGCGCTCATCGCGCGCTTGCCGGCATCGACGTGCCGCCCGACGTGGTGAGATGCGAGCTCGTTAAGACGGCGGACATCGTCGCCGCGCTCACCGATGTGGCGTCGTGGCAGCGCGCCGTGGTCGTGATGACGGGCGATGTGGGGCTGTTCAGCGGCGCGCGCCGCCTGGTGGAGGCGCTCTCCGGCGACGCGCAGGTGGACGTTCGCGTCATTCCCGGCATAAGCTCAGCGTCGTATCTCGCCGCGCGCCTCGCGCGTCCATGGCAGGATTGGCGCTTCGCGAGCGCTCACGGTGTGGCGTGCGACATCGTGGCCGAGGCCGAGCGCGCAGGTGAGCTCTTCCTCGCCACGTCGGGCGGGGAAGACCCCTCGCGGCTTTCGGGCGAGCTTGTGCAGGCGGGCTTCGGGGACGCGCGCGTGACGGTGGCCGAGCGCCTGTCGTACCCCGACGAGCGCATCACCCGCGCGACCGCAAATGAAATCGCAGGTCAGACGTTCGACGACTTGAACGTGATGCTTATCGAGTTCGCAGGCGGCGACGGGTCGCCTTCGGGCTCTGGCGCAGCCTCCGAGGCGCCGGCCGGCGCGTCTGCGCCCGCGGCGGCTTCTTCCGCGGCGGACTCTGCGGGCGCATCCCGCGCCGCGAGCCCCCGCTGGCCGTACGCTTCCTCGGGCATTCCCGACGAGCTCTTCATCCGCGGCGACGTTCCCATGACCAAGCAGGAGGTGCGCGCCGTCGCGCTCGCGAAGCTGCGCCTAACCGCGACCGACACCGTGTGGGACGTCGGCGCCGGCACGGGGAGCGTGTCGATCGAGGCGGCGCTCGTCGCGCGAGCGGGGTCGGTATGGGCGGTTGAGCGCAACGCGGCCGGCGTGCGGCTCATCCGAGAGAACGCGGATGCATTCGGGTGCGGCAATGTGCATGCGGTCCCCGGTGTCGCCCCCGAAGCGCTCGCGAATCTGCCCGTCCCCGACGCCGTGTTCGTCGGCGGGAGCGCGGGCGAGCTTCCCTCCATCGTGGAGGCGGCGCTCGAGAAGAACTCGCAGGTTCGCCTGTGCGTGCCATGCGTCACCGTTGAGACGCTCACCGAGGCGTGCGCGCTCCTCTCGGGTTCGCGCTTTAAGGGGTTCGAGGCGTGCCAGGTGTCGGCCGCCCGTGCCGAGGCCGTAGGCTCGCACCATCTTATGAAGGCGCAAAACCCCGTGTTCCTCGTCAGCGCGCGTGGTGCAGGTGGGGAAGGCGGCGCCCGGTGAGCACGACCATCCCGCGCTTCATGGTCGCTGCGCCCTCGAGCGGGAGCGGCAAGACGGTCGTTACGTGCGCGCTCCTGCGCGCGCTCGCGCGCCGCGGCCTCGCATGCGCGGCCTTCAAATGCGGCCCCGACTACATTGACCCGCTCTTTCATCGCCGCGTCGTGGGTGCGCGCTCGGGCAACTTAGACGGCTTCTTCACCGACGCCCCGACGCTGCGCGCCCTGCTCGCACGCGGCGCCGCGGGCGCGGATGTCGCGGTGCTCGAGGGGGTCATGGGCTTCTACGACGGCATGGCGCCCGGCGTGGCCGACGCGAGCAGCTACCAGGTTGCGCGCGACACGGAAACGCCGGTCGTTTTAGTGGTGAACGGGCGCGGGGCGTCTTTATCGCTCGCCGCCGTAATTCGCGGCATCGCCGAGTTCCTGCCTTGTGCGAACGTGCGTGGCGTCGTTCTGAACAAGACGAGCGCCGCTGCCTGCGCCTACGCGGCGCCTGCGATCGAGAAGCACACGGGCGTCGCGGTTTTGGGGAATATCCCCGCCGACGAGGCGTTCTCGCTCGAAAGCCGGCATCTGGGGCTTGTGACCGCCGACGAGGTCGAGCAACTCTCCGCGCGCATCGACAAGATGGCCGAGCTGGTGGAAAAGAGCGTCGACGTCGACCGCTTGCTCGAAATAGCGGCGACGGCACCCGATATCTGCGAGGAACCTTACCGGTTGGAGCCGATCGCGGGAGCGCGGCCCATCGTCGCCGTCGCGCGTGACGAGGCGTTTTCGTTCTACTACGAGGAGAACCTGCGCGCGCTCGAGGACCTGGGTTGCGAGCTGGCCTTTTTCAGTCCTCTGTGTGATAGCGAGTTGCCCCGGGGGACAAGCGCCCTCTATCTGGGAGGCGGCTACCCGGAGCTCCATGCGCGGCAGCTCTCCGAGAACGCGCCGATGCGCGAGGCGGTGCGGCGCGCGGTGGAATCCGGCATGCCGACGGTCGCCGAATGCGGTGGGTTTCTGTACCTGCAGCGCGAAATCGCCGATAGCGAGGGGCGGCGCTGGCCTGTTGCGGGCGCCCTTGAGGGCGCAAGCGAGAACGGGGGAAGGCTGTCCCATTTCGGGTACATGGAGCTCACTTCCCAACGCGACGGGCTCTATGGGCCGCGCGGCACACGTATCCGCGCGCACGAGTTCCACTACTGGCAGTCCACCTGTCCGGGCGGCGACTTCTGGGCGCAGAAGCCCCGGCGCGACAAGGGCTGGCCGTGCATGACGACCACCCCGTCCCTGGTTGCGGGCTTTCCGCATGTGTACTATCCTGCGAACCCCGACGTTGCGCGCGCGTTCGCGTCTGCCGCAGCGTCGTTCGCAGAGAGGAGACGGCATGGCTGAAGCAACCGAAACCGCGTTTGCCTGCATCCGCGAGGAAGTCGAGCGAGCGTTCTCGTCGGCGCCGGGCGCCGTTCTCGAAGCCGCGCTCTCCCGGATCGCGCCCGCAGACGAGTGCGCCCGCGCCGCCGCGTACGCCGCGTGGGATTCCATCGCGCACCCCTTGGGGGGATTGGGCGACTTTGAAGACGCCGTCGCGTGTATCGCCGCAGCTCAGGGGAGCGCCGAGGTGGCCGAGTTTCCCCGTGCGCTTGCGGTATTCTTCTCCGACAACGGGGTCGTTGCCGAAGGCGTGTCGCAAAGCGGGCAAGACGTGACGCGAGCCGTCGCGCGCAACATGTGCGAGGGGGCGACGAGCGCCTGCCGCATGGCGGCGTTTGCGGGTGCCGAGGTCGTGCCCGTCGACGTGGGTATGGCCCGGGGCATAGAAGACGCGCGCATGGTGCGCGCGAACGTACGGCGGGGGAGCGGCAACATCGCGCACGGCTCCGCTATGTCTCGCGATGAGGCCGTGCGCGCGATCGATGTCGGAATCGCCGTCGCGTGCGGGCTTGTCCGCGCCGGCGTGCGCCTTCTCGCCGCGGGCGAGATGGGCATCGGCAACACGACCACCTCGGCGGCGGTGGCCGCAGTGCTCCTCCGGGCGGACGCGCGGAGCCTCGTCGGGCGCGGCGCGGGGCTCTCGGACGCCTCGCTCGCTCACAAGCGCGACGTGGTCGAGCGCGCTATCGACGCGAACTCGCCCGATCCCGCCGACCCGATCGACGTGCTCTCGAAGGTGGGCGGCTTCGACATCGCGGCGATGTGCGGCTTCTACCTGGGGGCCGCGGCCTCGAAGGCGCCGGCGCTCCTCGACGGGGTCATATCCTGCACGGCGGCCCTGTGCGCGGCGCGCCTGTGCCCCAACGCCTTGGGCTACCTCGTGGGCACCCACGCATCAAGCGAACCCGCAAGCCAGGAGCTCCTTCGCGAGCTCGGCATAAAGGCACCCCTCGACGCAGGCATGCACTTGGGCGAGGGCGCGGGCGCCATGGCGTATCTGCCCCTTCTGGATTCGGCGCTGCGCGTGTACCGGGATGGGAAGACGTTCACGGCGACTGGCATGGCTGCTTACGAGCATTTCGAGGCCGGGAAATGACGGTGACGCTCGTCATCGGCGCCGCCGCGAGCGGCAAGAGCGCCTACGCCGAGTCCCTGTGCCTCGGGCACGACGGCCCTCGCGTGTACCTGGCAACGATGGAGCCCTTCGGGGAAGAGGGCGCCCGCCGCATCGCGCGCCATCGGGCGCTGCGCGAGGGCAAGGGGTTTTCCACCCTCGAGCGCACGCGTGACGTGGGCGCCGCAGTGTCCGGGCTTCCGCGCGGCTGCACGCTTCTTTTGGAGGACGTGGGCAACCTGGTTGCGAACGAGCTTTTCGCGGAAGGCGGCTTGTCCCCACGTGACCCCGACGCTGCGGCGCGCGAGGTGCTCGGAGACATCGAACGGCTCGCTCAGGCCGCTGCATATACGGTGGTGGTCACCGTCGACGTGTTCGCCGATGGGATGCGCTACGATGAGGGGACCGAGGCATGGAGGCGCGCGCTCGCGCGCGTGAACGCGGGCGTGGCGGCGCTGGCCGACCGCGCAGTCGAAGTGGTATGCGGGATTCCCGTGTGGATGAAAGGCGAAGGACCTACAAGGTGAAGATAGCAGAGGCAATCTGCGCGGCGTTCGGAACGTTCTCGCGCATCCCCGTCCCGAAATCGGCTTGGACCGATTTCGGATCAACCCATGCGCTTGCCGCGTTTCCCCTGGTGGGCGTTGCGGAAGGCTTCCTCATGACGGCGTGGGGGCACGTGGCGAACCTGCTCGGCGCGCCCGCGACCATCGTCGCGGCCGTGCTCGTGGCGTTGCCTGTGGCGGTGACGGGAGGCATCCACCTAGACGGGCTCTGCGACACCTCCGATGCGCTTGCAAGTTGGGCCCCGCGCGAGCGAAAGCTCGAGATCATGCACGACCCGCGGGCGGGCGCCTTCGGGGTCATTGGTGTTGTCGTGTACCTTATTCTGCAGTTTTCCCTGTTCACCGCGCTGCCGCTTACGGCGGGGGCGTTCCTCGCGCTTCTGTGCTCGCTCGTGTTCTCCCGCGCGCTTTCGGGGCTCGCCGTAGAATGCTGGCCTGCCGCGCGGGCGGACGGCATGGCCGCGGGGCTCTCGCCTGCGAAGAAACGTGCGGCGATCGTCGTGCCGCTTTGTGCTTTCGCTGCGGCTTCGGCTGCAGGGATGGTCGCGTGCGCTCAGGCCGTCGGCGCCCTTATGGCGGTGGCGGGACTTTTGGCGCTCGCGTGGTACCGCCATGTTGCCCTGTCCCGCTTCGGCGGGGTGACGGGTGATTTGGCCGGATGGTTTCTGCAATGGGCCGAGCTCGCGATGCTTGCCATGCTGGTGGCGGGGGGTATGCTCCTATGATTCTCGTGGTAGGTGGCGCGCATTCGGGGAAGAGGACCTTCGTGCGCGAAAACCTCGGGTTCGCGGCGGACGATTTCGTCGACGCGGCGCAGCTTGCGGAGGGCGGCGTGCCCGCGGCTTTTGCCGGCCGCGTCGCGTACCGTGCTGAGGAACTCGTACGCGCGCTCGACGCTGACCGGGCGCTCGAGCGGCTGATCGGCTTCGACGCAGTGATTCTGCCCTTGGTCGGCTCGGGGGTCGTTCCCATGCGCGCGGAAGACGCCCAATGGCGCGAGCGCGCGGGGCGCCTGGGATGCGCGCTCGCTGCGCGCGCCGACGTCGTCGTGCGCATGACGTGCGGGATTCCCCAGGTCATCAAAGGAAACCTTGCCGATGCGCCTCGAGGGACGCAGGGCGCGGGCGCGCCTTTGGAAGTCGTCTTCGTGCGCCATGGTGCCACGGCGGGCACGGAAGACCATCGCTACAGCGGGGCGGGCACCGACGAGCCCCTGTCGAGCGCGGGCGAGCGCGCTTTGCGCGATCTCGCGTGCGATAGTGACGTGTTCCGTGTTATCACGAGCGGCATGGCCCGCACCGACCAGACGGCGCGCATCCTCTTCCCGAACGCGGAACTAATGGCGTGCCCCGGTCTGCGCGAGATGGATTTCGGCGACTTCGAGGGGCGAAGCGCCGCCGAGCTTAAAGAGGATGTGCGCTACCGCGCCTGGGTAGACTCCTGGTGCGAGACGCGCTGCCCGCATGGCGAGGGCAAGAGCGATTTCACCCGCCGCGTCGTCGCGGCGTTTCGGGAGGCGTGCGAATCGGAGCGCGCCCAGGGGAGTGGGCGCGCCGTCTTCGTCGTTCACGCGGGTACCGTGAAAGCGCTGCTTTCCGAGCTTGCTGTCCCGAAAATGGAATACTTCGACGTGCATACCGAGCCGGGCGGCGCATGGGCCGCCACCTGGGATGGGCGCTGCCTTCGCGACGTTCGCCCCGCTTCGGGGGGCGATGCCCGGTGATGACGATTCTTGCCGTCGCCGCCGGGTTCGCGGCCGACCTTGCCTTCGGCGACCCGCGCTGGCTTCCCCATCCCGTCGTCGCCATGGGGCGCGCGATCACGTGGACCGAAGGCCGCCTGCGGGGCGCATTCCCGCAAACGTCCGCGGGCACGCGCGCCGCAGGGCTTGTGCTCGCCGTGGCGCTTCCGCTTGCGTGTGGGCTTTTGACCTGGGTAATCCTGCATCTTTGCGGCATGGTTCACCCCGGCTTGCGCTTCGTGGCCGAGGCATGGGCGAGCTATCAGATTCTCGCGGCATGCGAGCTGCGCCGCCAGAGCCTGGCCGTGGCCCGCGCGTTCTCGAAGGGCGGCCTTGTCGCGGCGCGCGAAGCCGTCGGGCTCATCGTGGGACGCGACACATCTGTTCTCGACGAGCAGGGCGTCGCGCGCGCCGCTGTGGAAACGGTGGCGGAGAACGCGAGCGACGGCGTCATCGCGCCGCTTTTCTACCTTATGATCGGGGGTGCGCCCTTGGGCATGGCGTACAAGGCGGTGAACACGCTCGACAGCATGGTGGGCTACAAAAACGAGCGCTACATCGACTTCGGCTGCGCCTCGGCGCGCCTCGACGATGCGGTGAACTGGATTCCCTCGCGCTTATCGGCCCTGCTCATGATCGCCGTGTGCCCGATCGTCGGGCTCGACGCGCGCGGGGCGGCGCGCATCTGGCGCCGCGACAGGCGTCGCCATGCGAGCCCCAACTCGGCGCAGACCGAGTCAGCGTGCGCGGGCGCGCTCGGGCTGCGCCTGGCAGGACCCGCGGTATATTTCGGCAAGCTCGTTGAGAAACCGACGATAGGCGACGTGTCCCGAGAAATCGAGTGGGGCGACATCGCCCGGGCGACAAGGCTCATGCTCGCCGCGTCCGTATGCGCGCTCGTCGTCTTCGGCTCCGCGCGCGCGGCGGTCGTGCTCGCCGTGGGGGCGATGGCATGAGGGAGGACCACGCCGCGCCCCGGGCTGCTGGGGGAATCCTGCGCGCCCGTACGCATGGGGGCAGCTCGCAATCGCTCGGCATCGCTTGCGAAGGGGGCGCCTCCGATCTCATTGACTTCTCGGTGAACGTGAATCCGGCAGGCCCCTCGCCGCGCGCCGTCGCCGCAGCTTGCAAGGCGCTTTCTCGAATCGACGCCTACCCCGATAGGGAAAGCATCGGCCTCGTTCGCGCCCTAGCGCGCGCCCAGGGCATTCCCGAAGATACTATCGTCTGCGGCGCGGGCGCGTCCGATATCATCTGGCGGCTCGCCGCGGCGGTGCGCCCGAAACGCATCGTCGTGTGCGCGCCGACGTTCTCTGAATATGCGGAGGCGGCATCGTACTACGGCGCATGCGTGCAGGAGTTCCCGCTCTCCGAAACGGACGACTTCGACGTGCCCGCCTCCTTCGCCAGCGCGATCGAGGGGCCGGGAGACGTGGCGTACCTCTGCAATCCGAACAACCCGACGGGGCGCCTCGTCGACCCCCGCGTGATCGATGCCGCGGCTTGCCGCTGCGAGCAGGCGGGCGCGCTGCTCGTCGTGGACGAGTGCTTCCTCGGATTTGCGCCCGATGCCCGCGAAAGGAGCGTGGCCGCACGCGCCGCGTGTTCGCGCCATGTGGCCGTGCTCTCCGCGTTCACCAAGCTCTACGGAATGGCAGGGTTGCGGTTGGGGTATCTGATCAGCGGTAACGCACAACTCATCGAGGGGATTCGCCGGGCGGGGCAGGCGTGGCCCGTCTCCTCGGTCGCCGAGGCCGCGGGTATCGCCGCCCTGGAAGACGTCGAATACGTTTCGCGCACGCGCGATGTATTGGCGGGCGAGCGAGCGTGGCTTTCCCACGAGCTCTCCTCGCTCGGGCTTTCCGTCGTGCCGTCGGATGCGAACTTCCTTTTAGTCCGCACGCCGGCGAAAGACATCCCCGAGCGTCTGTATAAACAGGGGGTTTTGGTTCGCACTTGCGACTCGTTTTCGGTACTGTCCCGTTTCTGGTGCCGCGTCGCGGTGCGCACGCGCAAGGAGAACGCCCGGCTTGCGATGGCGTTCAGCCGCGCGCTTCGGGCGGAAGGCGCATCGGGCGAAGGCGAACCCGATGAACGGGGCGGCGCTTCTTGCAGCGACGCTATGGCGGGCGCGGATGGTCGAGGCTCGGCGAAGGAGGTCGATACCCGTGGGTAGGGCGAAGCCCATCATGATCCAGGGCACCATGTCGAACGCGGGGAAGAGCCTGCTTGCGGCGGGGCTGTGCCGCGTGCTTTCGCAGGACGGCCTGCGCGTGGCTCCCTTCAAGAGCCAGAACATGGCGCTCAACAGCGGTGTCACGGCCGACGGGCTCGAGATGGGGCGCGCTCAGATCATGCAGGCCGAGGCGTGCGGCATCGCGCCCGACGTGCGCATGAACCCCATCCTGCTCAAGCCCGAAAGCGATCACCGAAGCCAGCTCATCGTGGCCGGCAAGGCGCAGGGAGCCTTCGCTGCGAGGGACTACTTCGCGCGAAAGAAGGCGCTCATGCCGCAGATTTTGGAGGCGTTCGATTCGCTCGCGGAGGAAAACGACGTCATCGTCATCGAGGGCGCCGGCAGTCCCGTCGAAATCAACCTTGCCGAAAACGACATCGTCAACATGGGGCTCGCGCGCGCCGTGTCCTCCCCCGTGCTGCTCGCGGGCGACATCGACCCAGGCGGGGTGTTTGCCCAGCTCTACGGCACGGTCGCGCTCCTTGCGCCCGAGGACCGCGCGCTTTTGCGGGGGCTTGTGGTGAACAAGTTCCGCGGCGATGTGGAAATCCTGCGCCCGGGTTTGGCTCCGCTCGAGAAAATGTGCGGGGTTCCCGTCGTGGGGGTCGTGCCGTATCTTACGCTCGACCTGGACGACGAGGACTCGCTCGCGCCGCGCCTAACTGCCCGCGAGGCGCGCGGCGTCATCGACGTCGCCGTCGTGCGCCTTCCGCATCTGTCGAACTTCACCGACTTCGACCCGCTTTCGCGCGTGCCCGGCATGGGCGTGCGCTACGTTTCCTCGACGACCGATCTGGGCCGACCCGACCTGGTGGTGCTTCCCGGCTCGAAGTCCACGGTCGACGACGCGCGCTGGCTTGCGGCTAGCGGCATCGGAGCCTGTGTACGCGCGCTTTCGGGCGCGGGCACGCCGGTGCTCGGCATATGCGGAGGCTACCAGCTTTTGGGAGACGAGCTTTCGGACCCGCACGGCAGGGAAGGCGCTGGCACCGCGCGCGGGCTCGGGCTCATCCCTGCAAGTACGGTGTTCAAGGAGGAAAAGCGCCTCGCCCAGTCGGAGCTGCGCATCACGGGCGCCCAAGGCGCGTTCTCGGTGTGGAACGGCATGACGGCGCGTGGGTACGAGATTCACGACGGCGAAACGACCGTCTCCTGCGCCCCTGCGGGCACGATTGGCGGCAAACCAGAAGGCGCGGCCTGCGGAAACGTGTTCGGAACCTATCTCCACGGCCTGTTCGACGAACCGGGGGTGGCGCTCGCCCTCGCGCGCTCGCTCGCGCGCATGCGCGGCCTGCCCGAGAGCGTCGTGGGTGCTGCGGGTGCGGCGTCCGCGGCCGATCACCGTGTACGCGAGTTCGACCGCCTGGCCGACGCCGTGCGCGGGGCGCTCGACATGGAGTATGTTTACCGCATTATCGAGGAGGGCGTATGATCCACGTGTATCATGGCGACGGCAAAGGCAAGACCACGGCGGCGATGGGCCTCGCCCTTCGCATGCTCGCCGCAGGCCGCCGCGTCGTCGTCGTGCAGTTCCTGAAAGACGGCAAAAGCGGGGAGGCGCGCCTGCTCGCCGAGCATTTCGGCGTGCCCGTGTTCGCGGGGAAGGTGTCGGACAAGTTTACCTGGTCGATGACGTCGGAAGAACTTGCCGCGACGCGCGAGCTGCACGATGGGAACCTCGCTTCCGCACTCGCCGAGCTCGAGGGCGCTCAGGAGGGGCTGCTCGTGCTCGACGAGGCGCTCGACGCGCTTTCGAAGGGGCTTGTCGACGAGGCGTTCGTGGACCGCGCGCTCGATATGTCCGCATGCGGCGTCGAAGTAGCGCTCACCGGGCGCGCGCCTTCCCGCAAGATCGTGGAGAAGGCCGACTACATAACCGAGATGCGGTGCGAGAAACACCCCTACGAGCAGGGGATATGTGCAAGGGAAGGAGTGGAGTACTAGATGGATTCCAAGGAGATGGCACCCGGCGACATCGAGCGGCGCAGCTTCGAGATCATCACCGAAGAGCTCGGCGGCCGCACGTTCCCGCCGCTCGAAGAGCCCGTCGTGAAGCGCGTCATCCACACCACTGCCGACTTCTCGTACGCCGATTCCCTTGCGTTCACCCATGACGCCGCGCACTGTGCGCTCGACGCACTGCGCGCAGGGGCCACGGTGCTCACCGACACGAACATGGCGCTCGCAGGCATAAGCAAGCCCGCGCTCGCGAAGCTTGGCTGCAAGGCCGTATGCTACATGGCCGACTCTGATGTCGCCGTGGCTGCGCGCGCCGCGGGCACGACTCGCGCCGTTGCGAGCATGGACAAAGCTTGCGGCATCGAGGGTCCGCTCATCGTGGCCGTCGGCAACGCTCCCACAGCACTTCTGCGCCTCGCCGAGCTCATGGACGCGGGGAAGATCGCGCCCGCGCTCGTCGTTGGGGTGCCGGTCGGGTTTGTGAACGTTGTCGAGGCGAAAGAGGAGCTACTCGCACGACGCGTGCCGGCCATCGTCGCGAGGGGCCGCAAGGGCGGTTCGACCGTGGCGGCCGCCATTATGAACGCGCTGCTCTACCAGATCACGCGCCCAGGCGGCCCGAAGTGACGGCCCCCGCATCCGCGCCGGCGCTGCGCATCTTCGCCGGCACCACCGAGGGCCGCCTTCTGTGCGAATGGGCGAGCGGGGCGGGCATCCCCGCCCGTGCCTACGCGGCAACCGAGTACGGAGGCGAGCTTTTGGGCGAGCTTCCGGGCATCGAGGTGCATGCGGGCAGGCTCGACGAGGCCGACATGGAGCGCGAGCTTTCCGGCGCGCGCATCGTCGTCGACGCCACGCACCCCTTCGCTACGCTCGCAAGCGGCAACATCCGGGCCGCTTCGCTCGCCGTGGGTGCACGATGCCTGCGCCTTGCGCGCCCGGTCGAGGCGCTGCCCAAAGGCGTCGTGTCGGTCGCGTCGATCGCCTGCGCGGCGCGTTTTCTCTCCGAGAACCCGGGTCGCGCGCTTCTCACGACGGGGAGCAAGGAGCTTGCTCCCTATACACGCGTCGCCGATTTCGCGGAGCGCTTCTTCGTGCGTGTGCTCCCGCTGCCCGGTGCTATAACGAAGTGCATCGACGCGGGGTTCTCGCCGTCGCACGTCATCGGCATGCAGGGACCCTTCACCCGCGAGCTCAACGAGGCGATGCTTCGGCAGGTGGGCGCCCAGTGGCTTGTGACCAAGGACTCGGGAACCGTTGGCGGCACGGCCGAGAAGATCGCCTCCGCGCGCGGCGTGGGAGCGCGCTGTATTGTGGTCGCCCGTCCCGCCGAGGGAGGCGGAGCCCTTTCGCTTATGGATGTGGAAGACGCGCTCTTACGGGAGTTCGCGCACTAGGCGCTCGCCGCGCCTGCGCGCCCTCCCGCCCGCGAAGAGGAGCGCCCCGAGCAAGCTCGACCCGTACAAGCCCTTCATCCGCCAATAGCTCGAGGACGACGCCCGGAACTGGCGCAAGCAGCCCTTCAATAAGTTGCGGTGAAATAGTGTCTGTATTTGCTGCTAGATAGCATATTTAGTCCCTAATTCACCGCAACTTGTTGGTGGTGGCTTACTGGTAGCGTAGGCACTCCACCGGGTCGAGCTTCGCCGCGCGGCGAGCGGGGTAGAAGCCAAAGATTACGCCGATGCCGACGGAGACGGCAAACGCGATCAACACTGTCGTAATGGAGAAGCTTGGCGTGATCGTCCCGGTAGCTCCAAACTCGCTCATGATGCCCGAGCTTGCGGCAAAGAACGTGAGTCCCCATGCCAGCAGATAGCCAATCAGGACACCCAACAGTCCGCCGGTGACGCACAGCGCCGAGGACTCGGCCAAAAACTGGGCGGTGATATCGCGACGACTGGCGCCCAGAGCGCGGCGGATGCCGATCTCGCGGATGCGCTCAGTCACGTTGGTGAGCATCATGTTCATAATGCCGATACCGCCGACAAGCAGTGAGATGCTGGCAACAGCACCCATGATGAGCGAGAACGCGCCCATAAAGGAGTTGAGTGCATCGATGGCGCTTTTCATGGATGTCGCCGATACACTGTCGTACTCATCCTCCTCCGCGATGCCCTTCATCGCGCGCACCTTGGACTCGATGGTCTTACAAAGCTCATCCATGTCCGTGCCCTCGGCGGCAAGTGCCGTCACACTGGGGAATGAAGGATTCTCGTCGCCAAACAGCCCGGCGATGGTTTCGCGTGGCATATACAGCGTGAGCGAGCCCATGGAGTCGCTGCCGCCATCAATCACGCCTACAATCTGCACCTCGCCGTTGGACACCTTGATGGTTTTCCCCAGCGCATCCTGTTCGTTGCCGTAAAGCTGATCGGCGCCGCCGCGGCTGATGAGCGCCACGCGCGAGCCTGATTGGGACTCGGCCTGGGAATAGGTGCGCCCCGCAACGAGCTTGCTGGCCCCCACGGCGTCGAGCATGTCGCTATCGACACCCTGTGCCATGACGGTATAGCTTTTATCGCCGGTCTTATACTCGGTATACGCGCTGTCGACAATGCCGATCTGCTCTATCTGCGGCACCAGTTTTTGAAGCTTCTCGATGTCCGACTCGGTGAGTTCTTGCGACGAATAGATTTGCACCATGCGTGCCGCATTGAGGCCCAGACTGTTGACCAGGCTGTTTTGGATACCGCCGATGAGCGAAGTCATGGCGATAACCGAGGCGATGCCGATGACAATGCCCAGGATGGTGAGCAGGCTGCGCCCCTTGTTGGCTTCGAGCGAGTGAAGGGCTTCCTGGATGAGATCGCGGGCGCTCATGCCATCACTCCTTTCGGCGGGTTGGCGGAGGCGGAAATCATGGGCAGGCTATCTACGGCGCTGCGCAGGGTCTTCGGTGCATGTGGAATATACGCGCCGTCGTGAATGCGACCGTCGCGGATGGTCACGGCACGGTCGGCCTCGGCGGCGATGCCGGGGTCGTGTGTGATGAGCACGATAGTTTTGCCGCGCTCCTGAAGTCTATGGAAGGTCTCCATTACAAGCGCTCCAGTGGCGGAGTCCAGGTTTCCCGTTGGCTCATCGGCTAGGATGATGGGCGGGTCATTGACAAGGGCGCGCGCGATGGCGACACGCTGCATCTGGCCGCCCGAGAGCTCGGATATGCGGTGGTCCCAGTGGTCGACCGGTAGCGTGACGGCCTGCAGCGCGTGAACGGCGCGCATTTCGCGCTGGCTACGGGGCACATTGGTGTAGGCCAGCGGCAGCATGACGTTTTCGATAACCGACAGGCGCGGCAGCAGGTTGAAGCTCTGAAAGACAAAGCCAATGCTCAGGGCGCGGACTTCGGTGAGCTCGTCATCATCGAGCTCGGCCACGTTGAGCCCTTGCAGGTAATAGTCGCCCGCCGTCGGTTTGTCCAGGCAGCCCAGGATGTTCATGAGCGTTGACTTGCCCGAGCCCGAAGGGCCGGTAATGGCGACGAACTCGCCGGGTTTTACCGCCAGGCTCACGTTGTGCAGGATGTGGGCGCACCCCGCCTCGCTCTCAAAGATGCGGTGCACGTTGCGGATGTCGATAACGGGACGCATTACATGCCCTCATCGTCAGACATACTGCCCGAATCCGCGCTGTAGCCGCCGTCAGCCGTTGCGTCCGCTCCGGTGTCCATGACGAGGGTGTCGCCATCGCGCAGTTTGGTAACCGGCACGTTGGGGTTGATCTCGTTGCCCTGGTCGTTGCGTTTGACCTGTGTCTTGCCGACTACGGCTTCGTTGTCGTTTTGCGTTACGACGGCCACCTTCACGCGATGGGTTTTCTTGCCCTCGTCATCGGTTGCCACGTTGACGTAATAGTGTTCGCCGTCTTCGGTCATGAGCGCCATGGTCGGCACCATCACCACGTCGTCGAGCTGCTCGGTCACCACCGATACCTCGGCCGTCATGCCCGGCTTCAGGCGCGCGTCGGGCGCATCTATGAGAATGTCGACGTTAAAGGTTACGCTGCCGCCGCCACCGTTGGCGGCGTCGGAGTTTGCCACCGACGCGATAGCCGTGACGGTGCCCTGGCTCACGATATCGGGAAACGCGGGATATGTGACGTTGGCGCTCTGCCCAACAGCGATCTTGGCGATGTCCTTTTCGCCCACCTGCACGGTTACCTTCATCTTGGACAGGTCGGCGATCTGCATGCACTGCTTGCCGCCGCTCGTATCGCTTTCGCCCATGATCATGCCGCCTGTTACCGTGGCGCCCACCTTGGCGTTGAGCTCCACGATGCTACCCGAGCTCGGGGCCGTGACCGTACGGCTGGCTGCCTTGGCATTCGTCTGATCGAGGTTTGCCTGGGCCGATGCGAGGCTGCGTTGCGCGGCCGATACGGCGTTCGTGTCCGCTGATACGGCTGGGATGCCAGCCCCTGCGGAAGCTTCATCGACGTCCGTCGTTGGGGTGGCCTGCGCGGCAGCGGCGGCTTTCTGTGCGTTGGTGAGGTCTTCCTGGGCGGCTGCAACTGCACGCTGCGCTTCGGCAACGTTGCGGCCGAGCTCGTCGTTTTTGATGGTCAAAAGCACGTCGCCCTCGTTGACGGATTGGCCTGCCTGCACGTTGATCGAATCGACCGTACCGTCGACAGAAGGGGAGACCACTGAGGACGAAATGGGTTTGAGCTGGCCTTTCGCCTCGACCGTTGTGGTAAACGTGCCCTCGGTCACCATGTCGGTCACAGGACCGCTAGCGCCCTGTGGCTGCGCATTGATAACAAGGGTTGCGACAATGGCAATGAGCGCGATGGCACCCACGACACCGACGGCAATGCCGCGTCGAATCAGCTTTTTGTGTCGGCGCTCGGCACGTTTTGCCTTGAGCTTGGCATATGCCTCTTCATCGGAAATCTCGGCCGTATCGTTCGTGCGTTCGCTCTGCTTGTCGGCATGTACGTTTGTAATCAGAGGAATCGTTTCGGTGACATCTTCGAGCGTGTGCTCGGTATCATCTGGGCCCGGGGTGGTCGTGGGGACATTCGGCATAGCGTCTCCTTTATAGAAAGTACCTCGATAAGTATATGCGCCCACCGGTTGGGGTGGGCGCATAGAACGGTTTCTTTCGGAACTGTTAGATTGGTCGCAGCGGTTCCACGTTGTAGGAATGCGCGCGTTGCACTACGAGTGGACAACCACGCATAGGCCGACTTTGATGCAGTCGTGAAGTGCCTTGGCGTCTGCCAGGCGCAGGTTGATGCAGCCGTGGCTGCCGCACCATTTGTACGACTCGGCGTTATCGAAGCTCTTGTCGTTTTGCCAGGTGGCATCATGGAAGCCGATCATGTTGCCCTCAAACGGCATCCAGTAGCTCACCGGGCTCTCGTATTTGGGCTTACCGGTCTCGGGGTCCTTGGCTCCGATCAGGGTGCTGCCGCCGTCGTTGCTGTTGATCTGCCACACGCCCTCGGGGGTGGCGTCTTCGCCCGGTTTGCCGGAAATAAAGTTGGCCTCCCAAACGATATTACCGTTCTCGTCATAGTAGCGCGCGTGCTGCTCGGACAGATCGACGTCGATATACGCCTTCCAGTCGGGCTCTCCCTTTGCGGTAAAGGTGTCGGCCTTCTGGGAGTACTTGATCTCGATTTCGCCGGTCTGCTTGTTGTTAATGGCGTCCTCGACCTGCTTGGCGAGCGAGCTGCTGTCAATGGACCAACCAAAGTCACCGCCTTCGACGGCACACTGCTTGCCATCGGCGCGCGTCCACCAGCGAGTGGAGCCCACGGTATTAAAGCCGTTAGCGAGCTCGGCTGCCCAGCTGCTGATTTGCGACGTATCGAGCGTGGGGTTGGCAGGATCGGCAAAGCTGATCCACTGCAACACGGAGCTGCCATCAACCTTTCCGGCATCCTCGCCGTTGAGCTTGAGGGTCACGTTGACGCCCAGGAAGTTGTTGGCGGCATCGCATGCGGCCTGAATCTGATCATCGGTCAGCGTTCCATTGAGCGGCTCATAGGAATCGTTGCCGAGCTTGGAAAGATCTACGGTCTCGGCCAGCGAGGCAAGCTCGAGCTCGGCATATTTAATGACATGCTCGCGGTTGAGTTTTTCGTTGGAGCGCGCCTTCTTGACGGTAAACTTGCCCGCTTGCTCGTCATAGGAGCTATTGGCCTCGAACGTGCCCGAACGCCCCTCGTTAAACTCGTCGATGGCGGCGCCCAGATCCTTCTCAAACTTCTTTTGGTCAAAGGTGTCGGAAAGCATGGACAGGTCGACGTCTTGATCAAGATCGACTTCGTTGGAGGTAGCGGTTGTTTTGGTCTTGCCGCTTAAGGATTCCACAAGGCGGACTGGCCATACAAAGGCCTCGTTGTGGCTGATGATCTCTTTTGCAGCAGCTTCACCGTCGACGATGGGTTCATCGGACTCGGGCTGATAGGTCCAGCTAAAGTCATCTCCTGTTACGGCGAGCTTATAGTGTTTCCATGCCGAATTGACCTTGGTGGCGGCAGACAAAGCGTTGGAGAACGAGACATCGACGCCGGCGATGGTGGTGTTGGGGTAGGCTACCTGCGAAAATGCTACGACGCCTACGATATAGACAATGACGATTAGACTCAGGACGACAAAGAGCGTCGTCTTTTTGCCCGACTTATTGTTGCCGGCGGGTTTGCGCGCGGGGCCACGATCGCCTCGAGCGTGCGTGGGGGGCTGCTTGGGCGCATTGCCGTTTGCCTGGCGCTGCTGACGTTGTTGACGCTGCTGTCGCTGTTGGTTCGGGCGTTGGGAAGCGTTTGCTGCACTACGCTGCTGACCGTGGCTCGGCGCGATAGGACGCGGCGACTGAACGCCGCCGGTGTGCCTGCTCGGCTGCTGCGGATCGGGAATCAGTTGAGTTCGATCGTTTTGCGACATCGTATGCATATCCTTCGATTTTCGCCTTGCGGTTCATCGTGTTTTTACTGGGCTTGCATTATAGCGATTGCCCTGCTGTTTGTGGTACGGAAACGGTGGCATTCAAAAGAGGTGGGACATTTGTCCCACCTTTGAGTCGTTCTTTGCCGCTATCCGCACACACCGCATTTTGCACAGGCCGAAAGCGCGGCCGGAGCCTGCGCGATGCCACCCTTTGCCGTCTCGCGCAGCGTGGCCGGTAAAGCGTGGCCCACCGAGAGCATGACGTGTGCCATCTGGTCAAACGGTACCAGGCTCTTAATGCCGGCGAGGGCGAGTTGTGCCGAGCTAAAGGCCGCAGCCACGCCGATGGCGTTACGGTTTTGGCAGGGCACCTCCACGAGGCCGCCTACAGGATCGCAGACCAGGCCCAGCAGGTTGCTCAGCGCGATGGAACTGGCGTCGAGCGCCTGCTCGGGCGTGCCACCGAGCATCTGCACCAGTGCGGCGGCTGCCATGGCGGCGGCGCTTCCCACCTCGGCTTGGCAGCCGCCCTCGGCGCCGGCAACGCAGGCGCTTGTGGTGAGGTTGAGGCCGATGGCGGCTGCGCAGTAGAGCGCGTCCATGACTTGCTCGTCGTCGAGCTGCAGGCGATCGGCAAGCGCCAGCACGCAGCCGGGCACAACACCCGCGGACCCTGCCGTGGGGGCGGCGACAATCACGCCCATGGTAGCGGAGCGCTCGAGCACGGCCATGGCGCGGGCAACGGCGTCGGTCTGGACGGCGCCCATCAGGTTTGCACTCAAATCGTTGCAGCGGGTTGCTTCGACGAGCTTGGCCTCGCCGCCGATAAGCCCGCCGAGCGAGCGTTGCGGATTGGCGATGGGGGCCGTGGTCTCCTCGCGCATGACGTCGAGCACGCGGCGCATGGCGGCGACGGCGTGGGCCTCGCCGGTCAGACGCGCCTCGCGAACGGCCATGACGGCGCCGATGCTGAGCCCCAGTTCCTCGCACGCATCGAGCAGCTGCTCGCCGTCGTCGAAGATCTCCATGGCCGAGACGCCGGGGGAGAGCGACGAGGCCGAGCCTGGGAGCTCGATAAACGTTGCGTAATCGACATTGTCGAGCTTGCGCAGCATGGGGACGACGGTGTCGTCGGGCGCGCCGTCGGTCTCAAAGACGGAGTAGGCCTGGCCGCCTACTTCGGTGCGGTAGGTGCGGCAGAAGGCGATGTTCACGTGTGCGTAGGCGAGCAGGTTGGTGAGCGCGGCGAGTACACCGGGGACGTCCTTGTGCGCCACGAAGAGCGTGGAGTACATGCCCGAGATGTCGACGCCGACGCCGTTAATGCGGCTGATGCGCATCTTGCCGCCGCCCAGGCTCTCGCCGCGAACCTGTGCCGTGGCGCCCGTGTCGTCGACCATGTCGATGTCGACGGTGTTGGGGTGGATGGAGGCGTCGTCGCCCTTGATGTCAAAGTGATATTCGAGGCCCTGCTCGCGCGCGAGGTCGAAGGCCTGCTTGATGTTCTCGTCATCGGTGTCGAGACCCAGGATGCCCGCGACGAGCGCACTGTCGGTGCCGTGGCCGCGGTAGGTGTGGGCGAAGGAGTTCCACAGGCCAAAGGTGACTTTGGTGATGCGGCCTTCCAGCAGGCTGGCGGCAACTTGGGCGCACCGCAGGGCGCCGGCGGTGTGCGATGAGCTGGGGCCGACCATGACGGGGCCCAAGATTTCGAATGCCGAGGTCGTAGCTAGTGTTTGCGGCTTGCCTGCCATGGGTGCTCCTGTTCTATCCCATCGTTCCGAGGACTTTGGTATTTGGTCGCCTGCTCTACAGTCCTGGCTCGCACGGAGGCCACATTAAGTGGCCTCCGGCTCGTGCGGAACTCGCGACCGACCAAATACCAAAGCCCTCGGAACTAAGGATACATGGTAGAGGCGCGTGTGCTGCAAAATTCATTAGCTGGTGACGCAGCGTAGGCTCATATCGAAGCATCTTCACCACCGGATTAATAAAAAAGAAGCACCGCTTGGGGGCGGTGCTTCTTTTGAAAGCGCATGCGTGTTGTGACCTTAGCGGCTCTTAATTACAGGCCGCAGGCTGCTTTGAGTTCTTCGACTCGGTCGGTCTTCTCCCAGGTGAAGTCGGCGTCTTCTCGGCCAAAGTGACCGTAGGCTGCCGTCTTTTCGTAGATGGGGCGACGCAGATCTAGGTCGCGGATGATTGCGCCCGGGCGCAGGTCGAAGGTCTTCTCTACGGCTTCAACGATCTTGTCCTCGGCGACCTTAGCGGTACCGAATGTGTCGACCATGATTGAGAGGGGCTTGGAAACGCCGATGGCGTAGGCAAGCTCGACTTCGCAGCGGTCGGCCAGACCGGCGGCGACCACGTTCTTGGCGACCCAGCGCGCGGCATACGCGGCGGAGCGGTCAACCTTGGTGCAGTCCTTTCCGCTAAAGGCACCGCCGCCGTGACGGCCGTAGCCGCCGTAGGTGTCGACGATGATCTTGCGGCCGGTGAGGCCCGTGTCGCCCATGGGGCCGCCCACGACAAAGCGACCGGTGGGGTTCACGTAGATGTCTGCGTTGTCCCACGGCATGTTCTCGGCGTCCATGACCGGGGTGATGACGTGCTCGATGAGGTCGGCCTTGATCTTGCCCATGTCCTCGATCTCGGCGGCGTGCTGCGTGGAGATGACGATGGTCGTGACCTCGACGGGCTTGCCTTCCTCATAGCGCACGGTGACCTGGGTCTTGCCGTCGGGACGCAGATAGGCGAGGGTACCGTCGTGGCGCACGGCTGCCAGGCGCTCGGCCAGGCGGCTTGCCAGGTAGTGCGGCATGGGCATGAGGGTCTTGGTCTCGTTGGAGGCATAACCGAACATCATGCCCTGGTCGCCGGCACCGATCAGGTCGATCGGGTCGGTGGTCGCGCCGGTCTGGGTCTCGAAGGACTCGTCGACGCCCTGGGCGATATCGGGCGACTGCTCGTGGATGAGGCTCATAATGCCGCAGGTGTCGCAGTCAAAACCGAATTTGGCACGGTTGTAGCCAATGCGGCGGATAACGCCGCGGGCGATTTCCTGCACGTCGACGTAGGCCTGGGTGCGGATCTCGCCGGCGACGATGACGGTGCCGGTGGTCACGAGGGTCTCGCAAGCGCAGCGGACGTTCTCCACGTTGGCAGGCACGCCGTTGGGGGCGATGTAGCCCTGCTCCTGGAGCTCTATTTCTTTGGCGAGGATTGCGTCGAGGACGGCGTCGCTGATCTGGTCAGCGATCTTATCGGGATGACCTTCGGTCACCGACTCCGACGTAAATACGAAGGACCCGTGTTGGGGTGGGATGGAACGAAGTTCTTCTGACATGATTGTCCTTTCAAAAACGTGTCCCGGCGACCGTTACCATTCCGCCGGGCTCTCTATGCAAGGGCTCATCATAGCGCGTAAATCAAACATTCACACCCTTTCCGCACCTACTCATTGGGGACAGACTTAAATGACCAGCCTTACCTAAATGCCAACAGGTTGCCAAAGACTGGTCATTTAAGTCTGTCCCCAATGAGTGAGTCGGTGCCCTTTGTGCGGAGGTTGCTTTGATGCTTTATACTGGTGCGGTTAGACATCCATCCTGCAATCGAGGAGATTTCCATGGCATCAGACGTTCGCGTCCGCTTTGCACCCTCACCGACGGGCAAGCTGCACATCGGCGGCGCCCGCACCGCTATCTATAACTGGGCTTTCGCCCGTGCTAACGGCGGCACGTTCATCCTGCGCATCGACGACACCGACCCCACCCGCTCCACCGATGAGAACACGCAGATCATCCTGCGCGCCATGCGTTGGCTGGGCCTGGACTGGGACGAGGGTCCCGAGGTGGGCGGCGATTTTGGCCCCTACGCCCAGACCGAGCGCCTTGACCTGTACAAGCAGGCCGCCCAGAAGCTTTGGGACGAGGGCAAGGCCTATCCCTGCTTCTGCACCAAGGAGCAGCTCGACGCCGACCGCAAGTCCGCGCAGGAGCGCAAGGACCCCTTCCAGGGCTATCAGCGCCGTTGCCGCGATCTTGATCCCGAGGAGGCCCGCCGCCGCATCGAGGCCGGCGAGTCCTACGTCCTGCGCATCAAGGTGCCCGAGGACCGCGGAGACGTCGTCATCCACGACGCCGTCCACGGCGAGGTGACCTTCGACGCCAAGGAGCTCGACGACTTTGTCATCTTCCGCTCCGATGGCACGCCCACGTACAACTTCGCGACCGTCGTCGACGACGCCATGATGAAGATCACCCACGTCATCCGCGGCGACGACCACCTGTCCAACACCCCGCGTCAGGTCATGGTCTACGAGGCCCTCGGCGCGCCCGTGCCTACGTTCGCCCACATCTCCATGATCTTGGGTGCCGACGGCAAGAAGCTCTCCAAGCGCCACGGCGCCACCTCGGTGGAGGAGTACCGCGACGCCGGCTACCTGTCCGACGCCTTCGTCAACTATCTGGCGCTGCTCGGCTGGTCGCTCGACGGCGAGACCACGATCATCCCACGTGATGTCCTGGCCAGCAAGTTCTCGCTCGACCGCATCTCCAAGAACCCCGCGACCTTCGACCCCAAGAAGCTCGACTGGGTCAATGCCGAGTACATCAACGGCATGTCCGATGCTCAGTTTGCCGACGAGATCATGGTCCCCGAGCTGCACGAGGCGGGTCTCATCGAGGGTAATGTCGAGTACGGCGAGGACTGGATCGACGCGCTTGCCGCCATCGTCAAGCCGCGCACCAAGATGCCGGCCGACGCCGTGACCGTCGCCGCTCCCATCTTCGCTACGGCCGAGACGCTCGAGTATGACGAGAAATCCGTCAACAAGGGCCTGGCCAAGGAGGGCATGGGTGCCATTCTGGACGCCGCCAAGGCCGCGCTCGAGGGCGTGGACGAGTGGACGGCTGCCAACATCGACGCCGCGCTTGAGCCGCTTCCCGAGCAGATGGACCTTAAGAAGCGCGTGGTGTTCCAGGCCGTGCGCGTCGCCGTCTGCGGCAACATGGTGAGTCCTCCGCTGGGCGAGACCATGGCGCTCGTCGGTCGCGACGACTGCCTGGCGCGCATCGACCGCGCCCGCACGATGGCACTGTAATCGCTGCGCAAACGTTTGTATCCGAGCCCCGTTCACCCGAGCGGGGCTCTTGTTTCTGTAGACGTATGGGATAGGAGGTGCTGGGGCCATGGCCGAGCAACTGTCGCTGTTTGGTTCGCCCGAACCTAAGCAGGCCCCCGTAAAGCCCGACCGCCCGGCCGAGCAGGCCAAGCCCGCGCCTGCGCCCGAGCCCGTTGCCGCCTACGCGAGCGTGGTCCTGGACATTCCCACCCGTGCGCTGTCCGAACCGTTTGCTTACGGCATCCCCGAGTCCCTTGCCAACGAGGCGCAGGTCGGGTCCACCGTCCTGGTCCACTTTGGCAACCGTGCCGCCGCGGGCTATGTCGTCGATATTGTGTCTGAGCTGAGCGAGCTGCAAGGCAATAACGCCCTCGACCCCTCGCGCATCAAGCCCATCGAGGTAATCCTCAGCAAACCGCTCTTTACCGCGGAGGCTGCCCGCATCGCGCGCTGGATGAGCCGCGAGTACGTCGCAACGCTTTCCGAGTGTCTGCGCCTGTTCTTGCCCCCGGGTGGAAGGCCGCGCGTGGTCAAAGGCGACGACGGCGTGTGGACGGTCGAGCGCCCCGCCGTCAAGCCTATCCAAAACCGTTGGGTCATGCTTACGCCCGAGGGCTTCGACTATACGCCGCCCAAGACCGCGGTTCGCCAGCGTCAGCTCATCGAGGCGCTCCAATGCGGGCCGGTCACGACGCGCGACCTCAATTTGCTCTACAACAGCATGTCGGCGACCATCAAGGCGCTCGAAAAGCGCGGTGTCGTGGTGGTGGAGGAGCGCCGTGCGTGGCGTGGCTGCAGCGAGCAGACCACGCTGTCCTCGGCAAGCGGTAAGGCGCCGGTCGCGCTCACCAAGGGCCAACAGAAGGCGCTCGCGCAGATTGAGCGCGCCCGTCTTGACGCCCACGGAGACGTGGTCCTTGTCGACGGCGTCACCGGCTCCGGCAAAACCGAGGTTTACCTTTCGGCGATTGAGCGCGTGCTCGCGGCCGGCCGTTCGGCCTGCGTGTTGGTTCCCGAGATCTCGCTGACGGCCCAAACCGTCGGCCGCTTCCGTTCGCGCTTTGGCGAGACGGTCGCCGTGTTCCATTCGCGCCTTTCGGCCGGCGAGCGCCTGGACCAGTGGGACATGGTTGCCAGCGGTGCCGCGCGTGTGGTCGTGGGTGCCCGCTCGGCGCTCTTTTGCCCGCTCAGCGACCTGGGCCTCATCATCATCGACGAGGAACACGAGACCAGTTACAAGCAGGGTTCTAGCCCGCGCTACCATGCGCGCGAGGTGGCGGCCGAGATAGCGCGACGCTACCGCTGTCCGCTCGTATTGGGTTCCGCCACGCCTTCTGCCGAGGCCCTCGACCGCTGCCGCCGTGGCACGTATAACGGTGGCACCTGGACGCGCGTCGAGATGCCCGAGCGCCCGGGACACGCCGTGCTGCCTACGGTTCGGATTGCCGACCTGCGCCATGAGTTTTCTCACGGCAGCCGCTCCATGTTCTCAAAACCCTTGATGGAGGGCTTGGAGCGTGTGGTCGAGCGACGCGAGAAGGCCGTACTGCTGCATAACCGCCGTGGCTTTGCGCCGTTCCTGATGTGCCGCGAGTGCGGCTGCGTCCCCACCTGCAACCACTGCTCCACCGCGCTTACGTATCACGAGCGCACGCACACGCTGCAGTGTCACACATGCGGTTCGTCTTGGCGCGTGCAGCCGTATCCCGCACCCACAAGCCGTTGCCCCAAATGCGGCAGTCGCTACCTGGCAAAAATGGGCCTGGGCACGCAGCAGATCGAGGACGCGCTGCACCAGATGCTGCCCGAGGATGTCGCCATCATTCGCATGGATGCCGATTCCACGCGTGGCAAGGACGCGCATAAAAAGCTGCTCGAGCAGTTCGATGCGGCCGATTGCGCCGTGTTGCTGGGCACCCAAATGATCGCAAAGGGTCTCGATTTTCCCGAGGTCACGCTCGTGGGCGTGGTCAATGCTGACTTTGCCCTCAAGCTGCCCGATTTTCGTGCGGGGGAGCGCGCCTACGACCTGCTCGAGCAGGTGGCGGGCCGTGCCGGTCGCGGCGATCGTCCCGGCGAGGTCATCATCCAGACCTATCTGCCCGAGGACCCGGTCATCCGAGCCGTCGCCGAGCACGATCGCTCGATCTTTACCGACTACGACCTGGACCAGCGCCGCGACGCGCTGTACCCGCCGTTTGTTCGCCTAGTCAACATTTTGGTGTGGTCGGCGAACCGAGACGACGCGCAGGACTACATCGGGCGCATTGCAAAGCTTCTTAAGCGTCGCTGGCATGCCGCCGCGCCCGACTTTTTGCGGGCGGGGAGTGCCGTGCCGCAGGTGCTGGGCCCGGCTTCGTGTGTTATCGAGAAAGCCAAGGACCGTTACCGCTTCCATCTGCTTGTGAAGTCGCCCGTGGGGTACCATGTCTCTGATGATATTGACGCCTGTCTCAAAGAGGCGGACTCCATGCGCGGCGTGAGCGTGAGCGTTGACGTCGACGCCTATGATTTGATGTAACAACCCGAAAGGATGGCCATGGAAGCCAACGGAATCGTACTTTCGCCCGACCCTCGTCTGCGCCAGGAGTGCGCCGTCATCGAGGAGATCACCCCGGCGATCGAGGCGCTTGCCGAGAAGATGAAGAAGATGATGTTCGAGAACGGCGGCTGCGGCCTGGCTGCCCCGCAGATTGGCGAGCTCATTCAGCTCGTCACCATCGACTGCGACTACAGCGACAAGAACGACTACGACCCCTACGTGCTCATCAACCCCGTAATCGTGGAGCAGAGTGACCATCTGGTGCCGTTTAGCGAGGGCTGCCTGTCCATCCCTGGCATTAGCTGCGAGATTGAGCGTCCCGACCATGTCGTCGTCGAGGCGTATGACTTGGATGCCAACCTTATTCGCTATGAGGCCACGGGTGATCTGTTCTGCGTGTGCCTGCAGCACGAGATCGATCACCTACACGGCAACACTATGTTCGAGCGACTGAAGCCCATGCAGAGGCTCAAGGCCGTCAAGGAGTACCAGGACGCCCTGGCCCGCGGCGCTCGACCGGGCGAGACCGAGTAGGTCCCACCGGCCCCTTCCGTCGCAGGGCTTAGGTTTTGCTCCATGCTCAAACCTGTCTCTTATACACATCTGACGCTGCCGACGACTCCTTACGTGTAGAT
>URSP01000004.1:0-54977 GCA_900550515.1 uncultured Collinsella sp.
ACCGCAGGAAGCTTGGATACGCCTAGGCGCGGTCCAAGAAATCGTCCGCACCCCCAAACAGTCCCTATTTCACCGCAACTTATGAAGAGATCATTCGTCGCTGCCCGGCTTGCGACGGTTGGCCTTTTTAATGGCGTTGAAGTGCTTGTCATTGAGCCTGCGCTGGCGAGAGCGCTGAGGCACCTTGGTCTTTACGCGTCGGCGCGGTGGACGCCCGCGACGCTCAAGCTCAGCGCGCAGCTTACGCAGGCAGCTGCTACGGTTTTGGAACTGGCTGCGGCTCTCACGCGCCGTCACGGTAATCCCCGAAGGGATATGCTTCATGCGCACCGCCGAGTCCGTCGTGTTCACGCCCTGCCCACCCGGGCCCGTCGCGCGAAACACCTGCACCTCGCAATCGCGCGCCAACTCCTCGACCGACATCTCGGCATAGCGCGCATACTCGCGCCATTCCATCTTGTTCTCATCCATATCAGCACCTCCCCTCATACAAAAAATGTGACAAAGGGACAGTCCCTTTGTCACATCGCATACCAATCGCTTGTGTTGCGCGCTTAGGCGAAGGTGATCTCGCCGGTCTCGCAGTCCATATCGGCGATACGGGCCAGGCTCTCAACGCGGAATCCGCGCTCGCGGAGCTTATCGCCACCGCCCTGGAAACCCTTCTCCACGGCGATGCCGATGCCGGCAACCTCGGCACCCGCGGCCTCGCAGATCTTGATAAGACCCTCAAGCGCGCAACCGTTGGCCAAAAAGTCGTCGATGATCAGGACCTTGTCGCCCTCGGACAGGAAACGCTTGCCAACGATGACCGGGTACTCCTTCTGCTTGGTAAAGGAGTAGATGGTCGTGGCATACTGCTCGCCGTCGAGGTTGATGGACTGCGCCTTCTTGGCAAAGACCACCGGCACGCCGCCAAAATGCTGGGCTGCAATGCAAGCCATGCCAATGCCCGAAGCCTCAATCGTCAGGATCTTGTTGATCTCGACACCCTCGAACAGACGGGCCCACTCGGCGCCCATGTGGTCGAACAGCTCAACGTCGCACTGGTGGTTGAGGAAGGCATCAACCTTAAGGACGTTACCGGCCTTTACGATGCCGTCATGGCGAATACGATCCTCAAGCTCCTGCATGGCGCAACCCCTTCTCGCGGCAACGATACCGCGCGATTAATAAACGTTGTTCGATAGTCTACCACGGACCGACCCCCGCCCGCCCCACAAGCCGCATCGCACCACAAACCAGTCTTTTTGGGACGGCGCGAATCGTGGCAGACAGCCTCCCGACGCACTAATGGCGGGCGCGCATCCTCACCAAACGCACCATGGCGAGCGCGAAGCCCACAGCGGCCACAGCCATCAACACATAGAACACCGAACGGAAACCAAACAGGAATACATCCGGACGGCCTGCAACAAAACTGGTCACGGCCTCGCCCATCGCCACGCTCATCTGCCCATACAGGATATTCGACGCCACCGTAATGCCGAGTGCCATGCCGGCATAGCGTGCCAAACTGCCCAAGCTGCCCGCAAAGCCGAGTGCTTCGCGCGGGGCCGAGCCCATATACAGCGAGTTGTTGGGGCTCTGGAAAATCGACGTACCGCACGACATAAACGCGACGCAGCACACGATCACGGGGATGGAAGAGTGCTCGTCGAGCGTGCTTACCGCAAAAAGACCGCACACGTACACGCCCAGGCCGACCGCCGTGGGGCCCTCGCAGCCAACACGGTCCGAAACCGTACCCGATAGCGGACCGATAAAGGCATTCACCATCGGCAGCGCCAAAAAGAGCAGTCCGGAAATGTCGGAACCAAAGCCGTGGGCGTCCTGAAAATAGAACGGCAGGATAAACTCGGATGCGCCAATGCCAACGAAGACGATGAGCATGCAGACAAGGTTGATGGTGAAGGCCGAATTTGCAAAGCAGCGATGAGCGGCCTCGATCAGGGACATGGGGCGCTCGCCGGCCTCCGGCTTAACATGCGGCAGCGTGTAGAGCCCCACGATAAACGAGATGACGCCAATAGGCAGGTTGATGAGGAAGATGCTCTCCCAGGGAAAGCTTGCCACCAGCATGCCGCCCAGCACGGGGCCACACATCATGCCGAGGGCCACGAAGGTCGCGAGGATACCCATGGCACGACCGCGCTCGCGCGCCGGAAACGACTCGGTGATGATTCCCATGTTGTTGGCCATGGCCGCCGCGCAACCAATACCCTGCACAATGCGTGCCAGAATAAGAACTTCGAGCGAGGCCGAAAGGCCGCACAGCAGCGAACCGACCGTAAAGACGATGACGCCCAGCTGGAACACACCCACCTTGCCGCGCACGTCGCCCAGGCGGCCAAACGGCAACATGGCCACGCACGTCGCAAGCAGATACACCGAACTCACCAGCTGGATGCGGTCGAGGCCCACGCCCAGCTCCTTTTGCATCACGGGCAGCGCCACGGTCACGACGGTCGAATCCAGACACACCATAAACGTCATGATGAGCACGGTAAACAGAATCGCCCATTTATTCTTGCCATGGGTGTCGCCCTCAAGGGCAATGTGCTCGCGGCGCAGCTGCTCTGCGGTTTTCTCCATATCCATCCTTTCGAGTGGCGCAACGCAAAAACGGGGCCCCGATCGCCTGCGAACAGTCGCGATTGGGGTCCCGCCTACGGAATCGGAACGAAAGGTCGCCGGAGCTTTCTGCCAGCATCGGCGCCTTATGCGAACGCTAGCCTAGCACTGCTCGAGTGCCTGCTCAAGGTCGGCAATCAGATCGGCCGTGTCCTCGAGGCCGCACGATAGGCGCACCATGTCGGCGGAGATGCCACAGGCGATGAGTTCCTCGTCGTTCATCTGGCGATGGGTGGCGTTTGCCGGATGCAAGCAGCAGGTGCGTGCATCGGCCACGTGCGTGGCGATCTGGGCGAGCTTGAGACTCTTCATAAAGGTCTCGGCCGCCGCGCGACCACCGTTAAAGCCAAAGCTCACAACGCCGCAGGTACCGTTGGGCATGTACTTCTGAGCGATGTCATAGTACTTATCGCCCTCCAGGCCCGGATAGCTCACGAAGCGTACCTTGGGATGGCTCTGCAGGAACTTGGCAACGGCCAGGCCGTTCTCACAATGACGCGGCATGCGCACATGCAGGCTCTCGAGGGAACTGTTCAGGAAGAAGGCCGCCTGCGGGTTCTGCATGGGGCCAAGGTCGCGCATAAGCTGCGCGGTGGCCTTGGTAATGAAGGCACCCTCGCGACCGAACTTCTCGGCATAGGTCACGCCGTGATAGCTCTCGTCGGGCGTGGTGAGACCCGGGAACTTGTCCGCATGGGCCATCCAGTCAAACTGGCCGTGATCGACGATCACGCCACCCAGGTAGGCCGCATGGCCATCCATGTACTTAGTGGTGGAGTGCGTGACGATGTCGGCGCCCCACTCAAAGGGACGGCACATCACGGGCGTCGGGAAGGTGTTGTCGACCATCAGCGGCACGCCGTGGTCGTGCGCGGCCTTGGCAAAGCGCTCAATATCGAGCACGGCAAGGGCGGGGTTGGCAATCGTCTCGCCAAAGACGAGCTTAGTGTTGGGCTGGAAGGCTGCCTCAAGCTCCTCGTCGGTGCAGTCGGGGGCAACGAACGTGCAGGTCAGCCCCATACGACCCATGGTGTGAGCCAGCAGGTTGTAGGTACCGCCGTAGATGGCAGAGCTCGCGACCACGTGATCGCCGGCACCGGCCACGTTAAAGATCGCGAGGAAGTTCGCAGCCATGCCCGAGCTCGTGAGCATCGCTGCGGTGCCGCCCTCCATCTCGCAGATCTTGGCGGCAACCAAATCGCACGTGGGATTCTGCAGACGGCTGTAGAAGTAGCCCGACTCCTCCAGGTCAAACAGCTTGCCCATATGCTCGGACGTGTCGTACTTCCACGTGGTTGACTGGTAGATAGGCACCTGGCGCGGCTCTGCATCACCCGGACGATAACCGCCCTGAACACACGTCGTACCGATGGTCTGCTCGCTCATATCTAGCTCCCTTGCCTGGGTTACGTTTTATTCGGTTCACGATACCGCTACCCTGCACCCCTCTCAACCCATCCCCAAGGTAGGTTATAGGATAAATCGATCAGGGGTATTTATCTCAAGCCTTGGGCATTTGCTCGACAGAGAAAAATGAGGCATACATGAAGCTCTCGATGATTACATGCATCGTCACGGGTACCATAGGCGAGTACACCGTAACCAAGGAGACAACGATGAAGCAAATCGATACCGCCCAGCTCGACATCACCGCCTGTCAGGCTCAGGCTGCCGAATACCACGCCCGCGGCTTTAACTGCGCCCAGGCCGTCGCCTGCACCCTCGCGCCTGCCGTCGAACTCGACCCCCAGATCGCCTTTACCCTCACCGAAGGCTTTGGCGCCGGCATGGGAGGCATGACCGAAACCTGCGGCGCCATCTCGGGCGCCGTGGCCATCATGGGCTTCGTGATGAGCGACGGCATGGAAAACCCCAAGACCAAGGGCCAGACCTACAAGCTGTCGCGCGAAATCGCCAAGCGTTTTGGCGAGAAGAACACGACGACCGTCTGCGGCACGCTCAAGGGCGTCGGATCGGATAAGGGTCCGCTCCGCAGCTGCCCCGGCTGCATCGATGATGCCGTCGAGATCGCCTGCGATATGCTAAAGCAGCTCGCCGAGTAAACGACAGCAACAGAAAACGCCGGCCGGCGCGCTTGGGATCCATCCAAAAGCACGCCGGCCGTCGCCGTTAGAACTCGGCAAATTCGGGAGCGCCGACCTCGATCTCCTCGCGCCCCGCCATAAGCTCGCGCATTTTGGCGCAAAATGGCTCCTGCTCCCCCGCCTTAAACACCAAGTGAAGTGTCACGGTATCCGCGTAATCGGTATCCGAAACCTTGGCACCCGAATCCTGGGCCAAGCGAAGCACCTGCTCATACTGCGGATAGGCCACATGCACGTCAACAGGCGCAACACTTGTCATCTCGACGATCTGCCCGGACTCCTGAGCCGAGGCCACCGCCGCCTGCGTCGCCGCGGTATAGGCACGCACCAAGCCACCAGGCCCCAACAGCGTGCCGCCAAAATAGCGCGTCACCACGCAGCAAACATTTTTGAGCCCCGCGCCGCGCAGCACCTCGAGTGTCGGCATACCGCTCGTTCGGCTCGGCTCACCATCATCGCTTTGGCGCTCGCGTCCATCGACCAAAATCCACGCGGGAACATTGTGTCGAGCGTCGTAATGACGTTTGCGAACCATCTCGATAAAGGCATTCGCCTCATCCTCGGACTCAATATGGACCAGCTGGGCAATAAACCGGCTCTTGCGGTCCACAAACTCGCCCGAAGCCTCAATATTCGATTGCAGAGTAAAATAGCTGTCCAACAAAGCCCCTCAACAACAAGCAAAGCAACAAACAGCCTCAATAATACGGCAAAGACAGCACCGTTGCCCTCGCCAACAAGAACGGAAACGCCAATGATGCCGTCGCCAACAGCGAGACGGCGTCAGCTGAGTCGATTTGGCCCGAAAGAGGAGGGAGCACGCCTTATGGCGGCGACCGACGAATGAGCGCCAAATCGGCCAGCTGACGCCGTCGCAGCGTCAACATAGTTGCCGAGTGGGCCTATAAGCCGGGTTCTGTCGTGAACGGTCATTTATCTTGTCTGCACGTTACCATGCAGCTCCACGCACGCTACCCGAACGCGGACCGGGCCGGCCCATAGCGTTCCTATTCGCGCTTGCTCCGGATGGGGCTTGCCAAGCCGCCGTGTTGCCACGACGCTGGTGGTCTCTTACACCACCGTTTCAGCTTTTCCCTTTACGCCTTGCGGCGCAGGTGGGAGTCTTCTTTTCTGCGGCGCTTTCCGTCGGATCACTCCGCCCGGCCGTTAGCCGGCATCCCGCCCTCTGGAGCCCGGACTTTCCTCACGCGTGCCGCAAGCAGCACATCGCGCGACCGTCTGGCCCACTCAGCAGTGCAAGAGTGTAGCACACCGTTGTCACAGGCAATGGCACAACACAAGCGTTCGACACGATAAACCAAGAACCACGCCATGCAGTACAATAGTATCGTCGATGGGCAACGTCGTCAGTCGAGACGCGACCGCGCTCCGCACCCCTCCGTCTACTCGGTGCGTTCCCGCCTCCTCCCCGAGGCGGGATGTCGGCATTTTTCATGCACTGACAACCCAATAGCCCGTGAACAGCCTAGGCGGCATTGCACACGGGCAGCATCGCGCATCTCGGCAGGAAATGCAAAAAGGGACCCGTCCATTGCGGACGGATCCCCTAAAACAAGTGATCGTCAAACCGATTTATTCGGCGTCGGTCTCCTCGTCCTTCTTCTCGGAAGGAAGCGGGGTAACCTCGATCTCGACGCCCAGAGTCTCAGCAGCGGACTTCATGGACAGGGAGATACGACGACGGTCGAGGTCGATCTCCATGACCTTGACCTGAACCTTGTCGCCCACGTGGGTGACCTGAGAAGGCTGATCGACGTGCTTGTTGGCCATCTCGGAGATGTGCACCAGGCCCTCGATGCCCTCGCCCAGATCGACGAAAGCGCCGAACGGGACAAGCTTGGTCACAGTGCCCTCGACGATAGCGCCGACGGGGTACTTCTTGACCAGTGCGCGCCACGGATCCTCGGTGGTCTGCTTGAGACCCAGGGAGATGCGCTCGCGGTTGAGATCGACGTCGAGAACCTCGACCTCGACCTCCTGGCCGACCTTGACAACCTCGGAAGGATGGTTGACGTGGTTCCAGGAGAGCTCGGAGATGTGGATGAGGCCGTCGATACCGCCGAGGTCGACGAAGGCGCCGAAGTCGACGATGGAGGAAACGGTGCCCTGGAGACGCATGCCAGACTTGAGCTTGGACAGGATCTCGGAGCGCTCGGCCTTACGGGACTCCTCGAGCACGACGCGACGGGAGAGGACGACGTTGTTGCGGTTGCGGTCCATCTCGATGACGCGGGCCTCGATGCGGGTGCCCATGTAGGAGGTGAGGTCCTTGACGCGACGGAGGTCGACGAGGGAAGCGGGCAGGAAGCCACGCAGGCCGATGTCGAGGATCAGGCCGCCCTTGACAACCTCGATAACCTCGCCCTCGACGTTCTCGCCGGAGTTGAACTTCTCCTCGATGCGGTTCCAAGCACGCTCGTACTCGGCACGCTTCTTGGACAGGACCAGACGACCGTCCTTGTCCTCCTTCTGGAGAACCAGAGCCTCGATGGGATCACCGAGTGCAACGATGTCTGCAGGGTTAGCGTCCTTGCGGATGGACAGCTCGCGGACCGGGATAACGCCCTCGGACTTGAATCCGATGTCAACGAGCACCTCGTCATGCTCGATCTTAACGACAGTGCCGTTAACGAGATCGCCCTCATCAAAGTCGGTAATCGTACCGTCGATGAGGTTGTTCATCTCCTCCTCATTGACATCGTCAAGAGAGAAAATGGACGAGTTCTGAATCTCACTCAAAGGTGGACCCCTTTCGAACTACGGGGCCCCGATTGCTAGGACCTACAGAAGGGTGCGACAAGCACACAACGTTTAGGAACACTCGGGAGCCGACAGATACTAATGTGACGCTTATGCAATCACGTTCGTATAGGTTACGGGGAAATGAGTTCGATTTCAAGCGTGAACTGCGATTTTTTACTCGTGTGGAGACTTTTTCGTAATCTTATGAACACACGTCTCCACAACTTGACGATAACCAGCCAGGCATTCGGCTTTGGGGTAAAGTATCTGGAGCCAACGACTCTAGATTAAATATACGAGAAAGGTGCCCGCGTGCTCAAAGCAGTCGTTTTCGATATGGACGAGACGCTTCTTAGCATCAACCTCAACGCGTTCATCCTTCGCTATTTTAAGGATGTCTCATCGATGCTCGCGGATATCGGGCGCCGCAGCCGCGGTGGCACGATGGCACGCCTCGGCACCATCTTGGTCGACCTCAACGCGAATCGCCGAAGCGGCACGGATAATCGCACCAATCTGGAGTTCTACCAAGAAGAGGTTGAGCGCCGGTGCGGCATTTGCCTCTCGGACCCACTTATCTACGAGGCGTTTACCTACTACGACCGCGAAGTCCTGCCGTACAAGAACGACGATGTCATCAACGCACACGCCATGCCGGGCGCACACGCCGCGCTTCAGGCCGTACAGGACGCAGGACTGCGCTGCGCGCTCTTCACCAACCCCAGCTTTACGCAGGGAGCCATCGAGTGCCGCATGGGTTGGGGCGACCTGGCCGACGCTCCCTTTGAGCTCGTCACGCACATGGGAAACGCCACCCGCTGCAAGCCCGATGCCACCTACTATCTCGAGCAGCTTCAGGTGATGGGGCTCGAGCCGCACGAGGTCCTTATGGTGGGCAACGATTCCAAGCGCGACTTCCCGTCCCCCGATTGCGGCATCCAAACCGCCTTTGTGGGCCAGGGCAAACCCAGCCGAGCCACCTGGCGCGGCACCATGGAAGACTTCGCCCGCGACTTCAACGCCGTAGTAGAAGCCTTCTACGAACACCAAGTAGCGGAAGAGTTGTCCTAGCAGACTCGAGTCTTGCCGATCATGATGTTGAGGATCTCGACGTCGGTATCTTTCATACCCACACGGCCCACGTAGCCCATGCTGGCGATTGTCTGCTCAACGGTATCCTGGATCAGGCCCTCGCCGGCGCGGAAGCCGCGACCCTGGATAGCCATATCGTGGCCCAGAATCGCCGCATCAACGGCAGCCGAGATCTTGGCGGCACAGCTCGCCTTGGCGCCGTCGCACACGATGCCGCCCACGTTGCCAAGCGTATTCGAGACCGTCGCGCCAATCTGTTCGCGCGTGCCACCGCACAGCCAGGTAATCGCAGCGCCGGCGCCGCACGCAGCGCAAATAGCACCGCAAAACGCCGAGAGAGCACCAATATAGCTCTTGATATGCACGGCGATAAGATCGGACAGCATCACGGCGCGCACCAGACGCTCGTGGTCGCAACGCAGGTACTCGGCATACTCCATGACGGGCAATGCGCAGGTAATGCCCTGATTGCCCGAGCCGCACACAATGGCGACCGGCAGCGCGCAGCCGTTCATGCGGGCGTCGGACCCGGCGGCCGCACGGGCACGGGCACGGCAGGCGACGTCATCGGCACGAGCACCCAGCAGCGTACGACCCACCTCGGCGCCCCAAGCGTGCGCAAGGCCCTCGGCACTGATCGCGCCATTCAGCTCAATCTGACGCTCAACGGCAGCGCGGGCGTCCTCAATGTCGCCGTCCTCGATAAAGTCAATGATGAACTCAATCGACATGGGCGTGTCGGCCTTATCCGCCGCTCGCTCGGCCACCACACGCTCGGCGCAGGCGGCACACTCCCCCGCCGACTTGCCGCACACCGGAATACCGTCGAGGGTATGGCACGTGACATTGGTGTGGTGGTCGGTAATCTCGACGACCGCGGTATGGCCCCCGGCCGTCGCAGTCACCTTGATGTAGAGGTTGGGCACACCCTCGACAAGCGATACATCGCAGTAGTCGGCGTCGGCGAGGAGCTCGGCCACGCGAGCACGGTCTTCATCGTTAACGCTCTCGAGCACCTCGAGCGCGCTTTTGGCGTCGCCGCCCACGGCACCCAGCACGGCCGCGGCTTCAATACCGTGCATACCGCCCGAGTTGGGCACGGTCACGCTCTTGACGTTCTTGATGATGTTGCCCGAGCAGGCAACATCCATATGATCGGGCTCGTAACCGAGCGTCTGGCTCGCCAGCGCTGCTGCATAGGCAACGGCAATGGGCTCGGTGCAGCCGAGTGCACAGACAAGCTCGCGGTTCAAAACATCGCAAAACGCGGCATCACGAAGGGAATCGGTAGGCATAGGTATCTCCTGCTTGCATAACGGGCTTGGCTCTCAAAAATAGTTAGCTCCTTTATTTGATAACAATGCATCAAAAACTGCAACCATGGTTCCGGCGGACGGCGCTCAAGCACAAACTGACAGCATTCATTCATGAGAAGCCGGTCTTGTTGCTTGCTAAAGCGTTTGACCAAAAAACGCCCGAGCGTTTACGCAAAAGTCGCGCTATCATGCAGTCGAACGCGGTAAAACCTTTAGCATTTGCGCCGCACAGACCAGAGAGGAACCACTCATGAAGATTGGTATCGGCAACGACCACGCCGCCGTCGAGCTCAAGAACATCATCTCCGAGCACCTGAAGGAGCGCGGCTGCGAGGTCGTGAACTTTGGCACCGACACCTCCGAGAGCTTTGACTACCCCATCGCCGGCTACAAGGTGGGTAAGGCCGTTGCCAACGGCGACGTCGACCTGGGCATCCTCATCTGTGGCACCGGTGTCGGGATTAGCCTGGCTGCCAACAAGGTCGAGGGCGTACGCGCCGTCGTGTGCTCCGAGCCCTTCAGCGCCAAGCTCTCCCGCATGCACAACAACACCAACGTGCTCGCCTTTGGCGCCCGCGTCGTGGGCTCCGAGCTCGCCAAGATGATTGTCGACGAGTGGCTCGACGCCGAGTTTGAGGGCGGTCGTCACGAGCGTCGCGTTAACCTCCTCAACGAGATCGACCACACGCGCGGCCTCAAGGTCGTCGACGAGGCCTAAACTACTCAGTGCCACAAGCTAACAGCAGGGGCCCGCTCGGAACTCATGACCGAGCGGGCCCCTTCATAGATTTTGGAATAAAAAGGGCGCCGCGGATGGAATTCCGCAGCGCCCAAGCCACACGCTAACAGCTTTAAGGAGTCAAAGCTGGTTTAGCCAAAAAAGCGCTTGATCTCGATCTCGGCGTTCTCCAGGCAGTCGGAGCCGTGGATCACGTTGGCATTGACATCGACAGCAAAGTCGCCGCGAATGGTGCCGGGGGCAGCATCAAGCGGGTTAGTAGCGCCCATAAGGGTGCGCATCTTGGAGACAGCGGAGAGACCGGAAACGACCATCTTGACGACCGGACCGCTCGTCATAAAGTCGCAGAGACCGCCAAAGAAGGGCTTGTCGGCCAGATGGGCGTAGTGCTCCTCGACGGTAGCGCGCTCGAGCGTGGTCATCTCCATGCGCTCGATGACAAGGCCGCTGCGCTCAATGCGAGCAACGATCTCGCCGATCTTGCGGTCGCGCACGGCGTCGGGCTTAATCATGATGAAGGTCTTCTCGATAGCCATAAAAGTAGCCTTTCAAGTAGGTTCGCGCGTGCCCAAGTCCCATTCCGGCACCCGCCTGGACTGCATCGTAACAGAGTTTTAGCTGCAGTTAAACAAAAAGCTGTTTATTGAAACGCTGCAATTTATTAAAACGCTCCATATGTGTCACTTCTGTTTCGAAGCCCGATTAGAGTACCATCCGACCGCCCATCAACCGCATCGAACCGAGCGGACGGTCGGTTGTCGCCCGTGAACGCACCCCCTTCACAACCTGCCCAAAGGTCCTACAGAAGTTCTCGACAAGCCCCTCCCCCATAGCAACAAAATACGGGCTCCCACATCAGCAGGCGCCCGTAAAGCGAAAACGATTTATCAATAAATGGACAATGCGTCTTCAGCCAAACCTCTACTTTGCCCCGTGACCCATCTCGACGACCTTGGTTAGCGATCCAAACACACCTTCGTCGACCACGAGCTGCGCCTCGGCACGCTGCAGCTGCACGGCAACGGCGGCAGGGGCGGTGCCGCCCTCGGTCGTGCGCGCGGCGACAATCGACGGGATGTCGAGCGCCTCGGTAATGTCGCGCTCAAAGAGCGGGCTTGCCTCCTGGAACACCTCAAACGGCAGGTCCTCAAGATTGCAGCCGCGCTTCTCACACATCAGAACCAGATGCCCCACCACGGCATGTGCCTCGCGGAACGGCAGGCCACGCTTGGCCAGGTAATCGGCAACATCGGTAGCGGCAAGGTGCCCCACGCCGCACTCGCGCGCCATGGCATCCTCGTTGACGGTCCAAGTCGAAATCATTCCGGCCATAACCGACAGGCACTGCATGAGCGTATGGGCGGTATCGAGCGCGCCCTCCTTGTCCTCCTGCAAGTCCTTGTTATAAGCAAGCGGCAGGCCCTTCATGGTCACGAGCAGCTGCACCAGGTTGCCATACACACGGCCGCTCTTGCCGCGAATAAGCTCGGCAAAGTCGGGATTCTTCTTCTGCGGCATGATGGACGAGCCGGTGGAGTACGAGTCGGAAAGCGTGATAAAGCCAAATTCGGAGCTCGACCACAGCACAATCTCCTCGGAAAGACGCGACAGGTGCATGGCCATGACGGAACCGGCGTAATGCAGATCGAGCAGGAAATCACGGTCGGAAACAGCATCGAGCGAATTGGGGATCACGCCCGCAAAGCCAAGTTCGGCAGCCGTCATCTGGCGATCGAGCGGATAGCTCGTACCAGCAAGCGCGGCAGCGCCCAGCGGGCAGTTGTCGGCGGCATCAAAGGCGGCCTTCAGGCGCGTAAAGTCACGCGCGAACATCCAGGAATATGCCAGCAGATGATGCGACAGCAGCACGGGCTGAGCGTGCTGCAAATGCGTGTAGCCCGGCAGAATCACCTTGTCGTACTTCTTAGCCGCATCCACCAGCACATGGCGCAGCTCAAGATTAGCCTCCATGAGCTCCTTGGCCAGTGCCTTGACGCCCAGGCGCGTGTCGGTCGCCACCTGGTCGTTGCGCGAACGTCCGGTATGCAAGCGCTTACCGGCCTCGCCGATGCGACGCGTCAGCTCGCTCTCGATGGACATATGGATGTCCTCGTCGTTGATATCGAAGGTAAAGTTACCGGCATCGATATCCTGTTCGATCCCGGTCAGGCCCTCGGCAATCGCCTGCTCGTCCTCGGCACTGATGATGCCTTGGGCGGCCAGCATCTTGGCATGCGCCTTAGAGCCAGCGATATCCTGCTTATAGAGATGCTTGTCGACCGGCAGCGACGCGCCAAACTCCTGCGTGACCTCGGCCACGCCCGCCTCAAAACGACCGCCCCAAAGAGCCATGGAACCGTCCCCTTTCTCCAAATACCAAAACAAGCGCCCAAAGCAATGCGCCATATCGCTAAAGCGATTTTTCAACCGCTAGTTTTACACATTCCCCACCGTGTGCGGAGCCATGTAGCTAATTTGCAAAGAAGTGACGCGCCATACACTTGGCGCCCAACGTCTCCCTCCGGATGTTGCCCTGCGAACCATCGATCCAGGCCTTCAGGCTCATAGGAACGTCCTCGACCTTTGCAGCATCGAACTCGGGCGCGAGGGCAAGTAGAGCATGCGCGATAGCATTGAACATAATGGATACTCCTCATATATATAGGCGCAGAGCCGCCAAATTGATAGAAGGAGCCCCGCCGGACAACCCCGGCGGGGCTCGGACTCAGCCGCAGACGCGGCATCATATATGCGGGCGGAACGTAGGGGCCACCGATGTTAAGAAGTGTCAGCAAGCATAACGAAAGGTAGGGACCCCGTGCGCCCGTTATGTATCACGCGGATGGGCCGCGCGGATACCAAAGGAAGGAGGCGCTAGGCCTGGGCGGCAGCAGAGCTGGGGCCCTGGACCTTTGCCCACGTCTTGAGCGACAGCGTATCGATCTCGATAAAGCCGGCGCTGGCCTTCTCGTCAAACGTGGTGTCGCGGTCGTAGGTAGCCAGACCGTAGTCGTAGAGGCTGAAGGGGCTCTTGCGGCCGACGACATGGCAGTTGCCCTTAAAGAACTTCAGACGGACAGTGCCGGTCACGAACTTCTGGGTATCGGCCATAAAGGCGTCGAGCGCGTTCTTGAGCGGGCTGTACCACTGGCCGTTGTACACGGCGGTCGCCCAATCCTGCTCGAGCTTAATCTTGGTCTTGAGCAGGTCGCCCTCGACGCAGATGTCCTCGAGCGCCTTGTGGGCGGTGATGAGCGTCAGGGCGCCGGGAACCTCGTAGCACTCGCGGCTCTTGAGGCCCACCAGACGATCCTCGACCAGGTCAAGACGGCCAAAGCCGTTGTCGCCCGAAATCTTGTTGAGGGCGATGACGATCTCGGAGAGCTTCATCTTCTTGCCGTCGACGGCGACAGGCTTGCCGGCCTCAAACTCGATCTCGGTATAGGTCGGGGCGTCAGGCGTGTCCTCGGGGTTCTTGGTCATAACCCAAGCGTCATCGAGCGGCTCATTCCAAGGGTCCTCCAGGTGACCGCACTCGATGGCGCGACCCCACAGGTTGTCGTCGATGGAGTAGGGGTTATCGTTGGCACCCTCGGGAACCGGCACGTTGTGGGCGTGGGCATAGGCGACCTCGTCGGGACGGCACTTCAGGTCCCACTCGCGAACCGGGGCGATAACCTTAAGCTCGGGGTCGAGGGCCTTGACGGCAGCCTCAAAACGAACCTGGTCGTTACCCTTGCCGGTGCAGCCGTGGGCGACGTAGGTCGCGCCAAACTCGTGGGCGACCTCAACAAGCTTCTTGGCAAGCAGCGGGCGAGACAGGGCGGAGAGCAGCGGATACTTGTTCTCGTACATGGAGTTTGCGGCGATGGCCTTGGTCAGGAACTCATCGGAGAACTCGTCGCGCAGGTCGAGCACCTGGCAATCGAGAACGCCCAGGTCGAGCGCCTTCTGCTTCTTGGCATCCAGTCCGGTCTCTTCCTGGCCCACGTTGCCGCAGACGCAAACGACATCGAGATTCTTCTCGTCCTGGAGCCATTTGACACATACGGATGTATCAAGACCACCGGAATATGCGAGAACGACTTTTTCCTTGCTCATGGCTGTTTCCTTTCGCCCTTGGTAGCTAGTTAGAACATCGGTCAGTTGCAAGTCATTTCAAGGTCATATACCGTGCAATATCAGGTTAAATAGCAAAAATCAGCACATACATGCCCTAGAAACATGCAGCAATGTCGTACTAAAACCCAACGACCTCAAAATGACTCTGTTGAGGCAATTCGCCCCATGCGGACAGAGACGATTGTTATCGTCGTCGGGAAATTGCGCGCTGGCGTCGGATGGCATTGTCTGCAGTAGTGATGATCTTTACGAACTGCATCTGCCTCTCCTTTCACCTATCGCTGGGCGCAATTCAAATATCGTAAACGGTACCTTTTCCTCGGTAAGCGGTTGTTTTGCCGTCTCCGTTTTCGATGGTTGCTATATTACGCTAAAGTGCCCGCAGCACAAGCGACAAATTCAAATTTCTGAAAAGTTTTTTCATTACTTTGTGAAGCGTGGTGCAAACACGCTCCGTTCCTGCGAAAATACGCTCGACTACGAGTTGATGGTTATAACGTCTGAAACAATCTCGAAACGAAAGGCTCGCTTTTATGCAAACTTACGAATCGGACGCCAATATTGGAAACATTAAGATTCTCGCCGTTGATATGGACAAGACGCTTCTCACCGACGAGCGCGTGCTACCTCAGGGTCTTGATGAGCGCCTGGACAAGCTCGCCGAGGCTGGCATCGTGTTCTGCCCCGCTAGCGGACGTCCAGCCCCCAAGCTCGAGGAGATGTTCGAGGGCATCAAGAACCGCCTCGCCTTTTGTCCCGACAACGGAGCCTGCGTGATCTATCGCGGCAACTATATCTATAAGAGCAATATCGACGTGGAGCTGTATCAGCAGGTCTTGAGCCGTGCCTCGGAGGATCCTCGCGCTGTCCCCGTCCTGTGCTGCTTCGACGAGTTCTACGTGCTTGCCCGCGACCATCAATACCACGACGAGATCAGCGTCTACTACAACACAATCAACTACGTCGACAGCTTTGAGGGCATTGATTTCGAGTCCAACAAGATTTCGGTCTTCTTCCCCGGCTACGACGCCGAGCCCGCTTTCCGCGAGACCTATAGCCCCGAGTTCTCGGACAAGCTCTACGTCACCAACGCCGGGCGCGAGTGGATCGACTTTATGAACCTGGGTGTCGACAAGGGCGCCGGCGTCGCGCATCTGTGCGAGCACCTGGGCATCGATATTGCTGACGCCGCTGCCGCGGGCGATACGTACAATGACATCCCCATGCTGGAGCGCGTCGGGCATAGCTTTATCGTGGACAATGCCGAGGAGCACATGAACGCGCACGCCAAGTGGCGCATTCCGAGTAACAACGACGGGGGCGTACTGACGCTCATCGACGCCATCTTGGCGGCTCGTTAACGTTGCTCGTCGGACCTGGCCGGGTGGCATGGGTTAACTTTTCGCTCGGTCAGGTCCTGCGCAAGACGAAAGCCACATTAAGTGGCTTTCTTTGCGTGCGGAATCTACGAAAAGTTAACCCATGCCACCCGGCCAGGTCCTTCGGTGACTTGCTTGCCGCCTAGATGGCGTCTTGGCGTCTAGATACTTGGCTGTTTTTTTGGAATGAAGGGGGCTCCTTGTTGGCAAGGAGCCCCCTTCTGCTTTTAGTTACTTTGGAATTGTGAGCGCTTCCCTATTTGGCGTCGGCCCAGGTTATGCCGGTGCTGGCTTCGGCGATTAGGGGGACGCGGAGGTCTACTACGTGTTCCATGACGTCGCGGACCATGGTGGTTAGGCGCTCGACTTCGTCGACGGGGCACTCAAAGTCCAGTTCGTCGTGTACCTGCAAGATCATGTGGGCGGCAAAGCCTTCTTCTTCCAGGCGACGACTTACGCGGACCATGGCGATCTTGATGATGTCTGCTGCGGTGCCCTGCATGGGATGGTTCATGGCCGTGCGCTCGCCAAAGCCGCGGAGTTGCGGGTTTTTGGCCTTGAGCTCCGGAATATGACGACGGCGGCCGTACATGGTCTCGGCGTAGCCCGTCTGCTTGGCGCGTGCCACCACGTTGTCGAGGAACGTACGCACGCCCGGGTAGGCCTCGTAGTAGCGGTCGATCATGTCGCGCGCCTCGGCCATCGAGATATGCAGCGACTGCGACAGGCCGTAGGCCTGCTGGCCATACACGATGCCAAAGTTCACGGCCTTGGCGCGACTGCGCAGGTCGGGCGTTACCTCGGACACCGGCACACCAAACACGCGCGCCGCCGTCTCGGCATGGAAGTCCTCGCCCTCGTTAAAGGCGCGCACCAAGTGCTCGTCACCCGAGAGATGTGCCAGCAGACGCAGCTCGATCTGCGAGTAGTCCACCGCCAAAAAGACGCTTCCCTCGCCTGCCGAAAACGCCGTCTTGACGGTACGCCCCAGCTCCGAGCGCGTCGGAATGTTTTGCAGATTAGGGTCGCTCGAAGACAGACGCCCCGTCGCGGTGATGGTCTGGTTGTACGTGGTGTGCACACGACCGTCACCGCGGCGCAGCGGGCCCAACGTGTCCAGATAGGTTGACTTGATCTTGGACTTCTCGCGCCAGTCTAAGATCAAACGAACAATCTCGTGGTCACGGGCAAGATCACTCAGTACCTTGGCATTGGTCGAATAGTAACCGCGCTTGGTCTTTTTGAGACCCTTGGTCGGAAGGCCCATCACATCAAAGAGCACATGCGAAAGTTGCATGGGGCTGCCGATGTTAAAGGTCTCGTCACCGGCAAGGTCGCGAATGCTTCGTTCGACCTCGGTGATCTGGGTCGCCAGACCCTCGGACAGACTGTGCAGGCGGTCGGGGTCCACGAGCATGCCCGCGCGCTCCATCTTGGCAAGTACCGGAACGAGCGGCATCTCGATGCCATCGAACACGTTGGCGGCGTTCTCACGGGCCATGCACTCGCGCAACGGCGCCACGAGCGCCAGCGTCAGAGCCGCAGTACGGGCGGCAGGCGCCGGAGCGTCCTCACCAGCACCCTCTGCACCGCGCGCCGCAGGCAACGCCATCTGCAGATAGGTATCGGCCAGATATGCCTCATCGAACTCGGAGCGATCGGAATCCAGCAGATAGGCAGCGACCACGGTATCGAAGATACGCGTGGAATCGGCAGCGAGCGGATCCATGAGCTCGGGCTCAGAAGAATCGATGGGCGAAAGCTCGTGCAGCAGCGCTTTCGTATCCGGGCTCGCCACGCGGCCCTCCATAAACAGGCTCGCAAGCACGCCGGCGATCACACCGTGAGCGAAGTTGAAGCCCTCAACCTCAGCCGCCGCACAGCTGTCGCCCTCCTCGAGCGCGAACAGGCCCTTGGACGTCGCCAACCACAGCGTGCGCGTCAGCCCAAAGAGCGCGTCCTCTTCCTTGTCGTCGTCCACCACGGCGGCGACCCACTCGCCGGCATCAATCGCGCGGGAGACCTCAGCCGCAACGGCACCAAGCGCGTCGGCATCGCCGGCGGCTGCGCGAACCATAGCAGGTATCTCAAACACACTGGAGGCAGCAGCCCCGCCCTCGCCGCCGATCAGCGCCAAGAAACGGTTCTGCATGGCGGTGATACCAAGCGTACCCAGCGCCGCGGAAACCTCATCGGCAGAAAACGCCGGGAAGGACGTCGCCTCAAAGTCGAGCTCGACGGGCGCATCGGTGCGAATTGTCGCAACCTTGCGGCTCAGTAGTGCGTCATCGATGTGTGCACGCAGGTTCTCGCCCATCTTGCCCTTGACCTCATCGGCATGCGCGATGACTTCGTCCAGGCTACCGTACTTCGCAATGAGCGCACTCGCCTTTTTGGGACCGATGCCCGGTACACCGGGGATGTTGTCGGACGTATCGCCCTTTAGACCGTAAAAATCGGGCACGAGCGCCGGCGTAATGCCGTGATACAGGTCGTCCACGCTCTCGGGCGTCATAATCGCCACGTCGGACAGGCCCTTGCGGGTCGAGACCACGTTGACGTGCTCGGTCACGAGTTGATACATGTCGCGGTCGCCGGTCACCAGTAGCATGTCGCAGCCGGCCTCTTCACCCAGGCGCGCCATGGTTCCCAGGATGTCATCGCCTTCCCAGCCCTCGGACTGCAGAATCGGCACGTTGAGCGCGGCGAGCAGCTCCTTAATCATAGGGAACTGCGCATGCAGATCGGGGTCCATGGGCGGGCGTTGCGCCTTATACTGCGGCAGCATCTCCATGCGCACGCGCGGTTTACCCTTGTCAAACGCCACGACGACGCCGTCGGGGTTAAAGGCATCGATCATCTTGAGGAACATATTCAAAAAGCCAAAGATCGCGTTGGTGGGACGACCGTCCGGCGCGTTCATGGTGGGCGGCACGGCGTGGAAGGCGCGGTGCATGAGCGAGTTGCCGTCGATGACGGCAAAGGTACGGCGCTTGTCAGACATATTGAATACCTCGCTTTGGGCTGGGCACGGTTTGCTCACACCAGTTTACACGCTCCCCGCCCCGCGGCCACCGCACATCAGGCTTCCCTGCCGCCGTGAGCCCGCGCGTGATACGATGGCTCACGGTACATCAACCAGCACGATCGATCCGAAAGGAGCCTGCGTCATGGAGCGTCCCTGCGCATGGAAAAAGTACACGCCACAGCAAGTCGAGGAGCTCGAGGAGCTTTGCCGCGGCTATAAGCAGTTTTTGAGCGAGAACAAGACCGAGCGCCTGTGCGTCAAGACCGGTATCAAGATGGCCGAGGAGGCGGGCTACGTCAATCTGGAGACCGTGATCGCCGAGGGCCGCGCGCTCAAGGCAGGCGACAAGGTGTACGCCGCCAACCACGGCAAGGACCTTATGCTCGTCAACCTGGGCACCGCCCCGCTCGAGCAGGGCTTTAACATCCTGGGCGCCCACGTGGACTCGCCGCGCCTGGACCTCAAGCAAAACCCCGCCTTCGAGGCCGGCGACATGGCTTATCTCGACACGCACTACTATGGCGGCGTCAAGAGCTACCACTGGGTCGCTTCCCCGCTCGCGCTCGTAGGCGTCATCTGCAAAAAGGACGGCACCACCGTCGACATCAACATCGGTGACAAGGCCGACGACCCGGTCTTTACCATCTCCGACCTGCTGATCCACCTCTCGAGCGAGCAGATGGCCAAGCCCGCCAAGGACGCCGTCGACGCCGAGATCCTCGACGTGATCGTGGGCGGCCGCCCCGTCAAGTTTGACGAGGACGACAAGGACGCCCCCAAGGAGCCCGTCAAGCAGATGTTCCTAGACATCCTCAAGGAGCAGTACGACGTCGAGGAGGAGGACTTCCTCTCCGCCGAGATCGAGGTCGTGCCCGCCGGCCCGGCCCGCGACATGGGCCTCGACCGCTCCATGATTCTGGGCTATGGCCACGACGACCGTGTCTGCGCCTATCCGTCTATGCTCGCCCAGATCGACGTCGCCAACGTGGAGCGCACGAGCATCACACTCATCGTCGACAAGGAGGAGATCGGTTCCGTGGGTGCCACCGGCATGACGAGCCGCTTCTTCGAGAACACCGTCGCCGAGATCATGACACTCGCCGGCGAGGATAGCCCGCTGGCCCTGCGCCGCGCACTCGCCCACAGCCGTATGCTCTCCTCTGACGTGTCCGCCGGCTTCGACCCGGGCTACGCCGGCAAGTTCGAAACCAAGAACGCAGCCTTTATGGGTCGCGGCCTGTGCTTTAACAAGTACACGGGCAGCCGCGGCAAGGGCGGCTCCAACGACGCCGACGCCGAGTATGTGGCCCTCATCCGCGACATCATGGACGAGGCGGACGTTGACTTCCAGACCTGCGAGCTCGGCCGCGTCAACGCAGGTGGCGGCGGCACCATCGCCTACATCATGGCCAAGTACGGTATGAACGTCATCGACTCCGGCGTTGCCGTCCTGTCCATGCACGCCCTGTGGGAGGTCGCCAACAAGGCCGACATCTACGAGGCCTATCGCGGCTACAAGGCCTTCATCGAGCGAGCCTAACCAACCCTTCATCAGTTGCGGTGAAATACGGACTAAACTGGCCCATAAACGGCCAAAACAGACCGTATTCCACCGCAACTTTTTTGGCAGAGGAGAGTCCATGCTGCAGGTCATCATTTCGCCCGCCAAGCAGATGCGCGCGGCCCAAAATGCTTTTGAAGTCCTGGGCATTCCACCCTTTGTGCGCGAGACAGCTCGCCTCCACCGCGCACTGCTAGATATCGAGCGGAATGAAGGCAGCGGCGGCCTGCAGGCGCTGTGGAACGTGAGTGACAAACTGCTGGGACCTTGCCTCAACACCCTGCATGAGTTCGGGCCCATCCTGAAAAACGGCGATCTCGACAATCCCGCACTCGCCCGACACCTCTCCCCCGCCGCCATGTCCTATCACGGCATTCAATACCAAAGTATGGCGCCCGAGGTCATGGATGCCGCACAGCTCGCATGGCTGCAAGACCATCTCTGGATCCTCTCCGGCCTCTACGGGTGCGTTCGTCCCTTTCATGCCGTCGAACCGTATCGGCTGGAGATGGGCGCGAAGCTCGCCGTTGACGATGCCCGAGACCTCTACGCGTTTTGGAGCGACAAGCTCGCGCGGGCTATCGCCCCGGCAGGCTCAAACACCACGATCGTCAACCTCGCCAGCGTAGAGTATGCCAAAGCCGTTCTGCCCCACCTCGCGGGCGACGCCACAGCCGTCACATGCCTCTTTGGCGAGGGCATCCGCAACGGGAAGCCCATCCAACAGTCGACCGCCAGCAAAAAGGCGCGTGGCTCCATGGTGCGGTGGATGGCAGAAAACAAGCTCGAGGATGCAAGCGAACTTACCGCATTCAACATCGGCTATCGGCACATCCCCGAGCTCTCATACCTAGGCACCCTCGTGTTCATCAACGAACAGATGCTCTAGAGCCGGCACCCAACACTGACCCGCTCAGCCTTCTCTATATAACTTGCGGTGGAATAATTCCTATTTGAGCCTTTTTCGCACAATCAGGAACTATTCCACCGCAACTTTTATGAATTGGCTGCTAGGCTCGACACCTATTCAGCTAGACCGTCGGCCTTTGCAATCCCGTTTGTCGAACCGTCCTGATAGACAATCTTGACGTGCTCGACCTCGGACACCGCAACACCCGACGGGGGCTCCAGGCGCCATTCCGTCAGCGCGATATCCATCGTCGTGGGCACATCCCCTTTATCTTTGAGCTCGACTGACAGCGTCTTAAGCGACGCATCGAAGGTCACGCGCTCGATCTCTTCACCAGGAATGGAACCACCGCTTAGCTGCAGCTGGACAAATCCATCGCACGGATACCAATAGTCGCCGGGAGCTGCCACCGTGTTACCGCCAGCGACCTTCACCGTCATGATCGGTAGGCTATCATCAGCCTCGAACTCCCAGGCGGCGGCGCCGCAACCGCCAAACGTCCAGATACAAAAGGCAATCACCAGCACGGCAAGCACCGCAAAACCAATCGCGACAAGGCCATGGTGCGCGCGGCTCTCCTCGGCCGATACATCCCACTGCGTCTCTCGATATAGATGCTTGTCTTCCATGTTCGCCTCCCCACAGGCACGCTCGTTGGCCCAATCGTACCCATTCAGGCTATACTTGAGCCCATTACATAAACGGGGAGCTTGCAGGACAGGACGGCAGGCTGAGATTGGGCGCGCCCGCCCTGACCCGCAAACCTGATATGGGTAATGCCAACGAAGGGAGCCGTGCCAATGAGCACACAGACCGAGCCCAAGCTCGTCACGCAAATCGACTTCGCCCGCGCCGGGCAGATTACGCCGCAGATGAAGGAAGTCGCCGAGCGCGAGCATCGCGACCCCGAGTACATCCGCGAGCGCGTGGCCGACGGCCGCATCGCCATTCCCGCCAACATCGTGCACATCAAAAAGGGCATGCGCGCCTTTGGTGTCGGTGAGGGCCTGTCCACCAAGGTCAACGTCAACCTGGGCATCTCGGGCGACAAGGCCGATGCCGCCGAGGAATGGAAGAAGGTCAAAATTGCCGAGGACTTTGGCGCCGACGCCATCATGGACCTCTCCAACTCGGGCAAGACGCGCCAGTTCCGCCAGCAGCTCATCGACGAGACGCCGCTCATGGTGGGCACGGTGCCGATGTACGACGCCATCGGCTACATGGAAAAGCCGCTGGTCAAGCTGACCAAGGACGACCTGTTCGAGGTCGTGCGTGCGCATGCCGAGGACGGCGTGGACTTTATGACCATCCACTGCGGCATCAACAAGTCGGTCACCAAGACCTTTAAGGAGACCGGCCGCCTGATGAACATCGTGAGCCGCGGCGGCTCGCTGCTGTTTGGCTGGATGGAGGTCACCGGTAACGAGAACCCGTTCTATGAGTTCTACGACGAGTTGCTCGAAATCTGCCACGAGTACGACGTGACGATTTCGCTCGGCGACTCCTGCCGCCCGGGCTGCCTCTACGATTCCAACGATGCCACCGAGACCGCCGAGATGATCGAGCTGGGCAAGCTGTGCAAGCGCGCCTGGGCCGCCGGCGTCCAGGTTATGGTCGAGGGGCCGGGCCATATGGCGCTCGACGAGATCGCCGCCAACATGAAGCTGCAGAAGCGCCTGTGCCACAACGCCCCGTTCTATGTGCTGGGGCCGCTCGTGACCGATATCGGTGTGGGCTACGACCACATCACCGCCGCCATCGGTGGCGCCATCTCCGCGAGCTCCGGCGCCGACTTCCTGTGCTACGTGACACCGGCAGAGCACCTGTGCCTGCCCAACGCCCAGGATGTGCTCGACGGCCTCATGGCCACTAAGATTGCCGCGCACGCCGCCGATATCGCCAAGAAGGTACCACACGCCCGCGACATGGACGACAAGATGGGCCAGGCACGCCGCAAGCTCGACTGGGATGCCATGTGGAAGTGCGCTCTCGACCCGGTCACCGGCAAGAAGCGCTACGAGGAGTCCCCTGCCGCCACTGAGGGCACCTGCACCATGTGCGGCAAGATGTGCGCCGTCCGCACCGTTAACAAGGTGTTCGAGGGCACGACGATCGATCTTGGCATGGAGGATTAGCTTTTTCGAGGTAATCGCCAGCAAGCCTGCTGTAACGCCCGTCAATTGTTGACTTGTGAACATTTGCTTGCATTTGCGTAAAGATTGCATCGCCCGCCCGGGTTCGGAATACAGCCGGCCCGGGCATCTTTATAATGCGGGGTAAAAGACCCATTTGAATCCGACCGGACAAGGGAGCGAACATGGATCGTAGCAAGGTACCCGCCGTTCTATCCATCGCAGGATCCGATTCCAGCGGTGGCGCCGGCATTCAGGCCGACATCAAGACCATCACGGCGCACCGTCTGTATGCCGAGACGGCCATTACAGCCATCACCGCACAGAACACCCTGGGCGTCACCGCCGTGCAGGATATCTCGCCAGATATCGTAGCCGCGCAAATCGACGCTGTCTTTGACGACATCCGCCCGAGCGCCGTCAAGATCGGCATGGTTTCTTCTGTCGAGATTATCGAAGTCATCGCCGACCGCTTGAGCGCCTGGAACGCAACGAACGTGGTCGTCGACCCCGTCATGGTCGCCACCTCGGGCGCTCGCCTCATTGCCGAGGATGCCTCTGAGGCACTCACCCGCCGCCTGTTCCCGCTGGCAACCGTCATCACGCCCAACATTCCCGAGGCTATGGCGCTGCTCGATTACGAGGTCGATTCCGAGCGCACGCAGCAAAATGCCGCCATGCTTCTCACCCGCCGCTATGGCTGCGCGTCTCTCGTTAAGGGCGGGCATTTTGTCAACGAGGCAAACGATGTGCTAGCAGAGCCCGCGCCGCTCGATGACGAGGGCAACCACCTGGGCGATCCACTCACCACGTGGTTCCGCCACAAGCGCATCGAGACCGGCAACACGCACGGCACTGGCTGCACGCTCTCGTCCGCCATCGCCTGCGCATTGGCACAGGGCATGGAACTTACCGACGCCATCAACGCCGGCAAGGCCTACCTAACCGGCGCTCTCGCCGCCGGCTTTGACATGGGCAAAGGTTCCGGCCCCGTCAACCACATGTGGCAGTATTAAGATTCGCAGCCCAAAACCGCCGCAAAGGCGACAGACATCTTTGCGGCGGCTCCCACAAACATCTCGATCTGTAACAGTTAGAGCCCATTTTTCGGCCCATCTGTTACAGATCGAGATATTCAAATTCCGCTGAGAAGACAATCTCGATCTGTAACAGTAACTCGGCAAAATCGACCCTAGATGTTACAGATCGAGACAAACGACCGATATCGACCTAAATAATCTCAATCTGTAACATCTAGCCCGTTTTCGGCCTTACAACTGTTACAGATCAAGACAAACAGACGAATCAAGCCACCGCAAAGGTACCTTTGTGGTGGCTTGGGGTCGCGCTACTCACCGAGCATGTCCTGGAGCTTGGTTGCCACGGCGTGGCCCAGGCTCTCATGGCTTTCGGGCATCATATGCAGATAGTCGATATCGCCCGGCTCGGCAAACTCGGCGGCATTCAAAAAGTCGCAGCCAAACTGCTCGGCCACGTGCGCATAGTACTCGCCAAAATGTTCAGATGCCTCAACGGAATGCTCGTCAAAGTCGGTCATATACACATCGGCGATCTGCGGCTTGATCTTGATAGGAGCCATCAGCAGAATGTGCGGACAAGGCGCAGCGTCGGTCCACGGAAACGCGCGGACGGCGCGAATCAGTGCCATGGCGCCACGGGCGATATCGGAAGCTGTCACGTTAAAGACCGTCTTACAGTCGTTGGTGCCCAGCATGATCACAATGGCGTCCAGCGGCTTATGGGCCTCGAGCAGCATCGGAAGCGCGCGAATGCCGTTGAGGTTAGTGTCCAGATGGCACATATCGTCGCGCACCGTCGTGCGGCCGTTAAGCCCCTCCTCAATCACATGCCAGCCCTCGCCCAGGTCACGCTGCGCCACGCCGCACCAGCGCACATCCTGCGCATAGCGCACCGCGGTGCCATCGCGCATACCAGCCGGATCATAGCCATAGGTATTGCTGTCACCAAAGCACAGAACGTTTTTCATCGTAAGCCCTTCCTTTAGTAAAAAGCCGACGGGAGCAGCCCTCCCGCCGGCTCGACCTATCTGTCGGCACGTACCGATTACAGGTACTTGCGCCAATCGTCATCGTCCTCGTCGTCCTCGGCGGCAGCCTGGGCCTGCTCGGCGGCACGGGCGGCCGCAGCGCGTGCGGCAACCTGGGCATAGGACTCCTCGTTGCGCTCGGGGAAGTTTGCCAGAACGTGCTCGAACTTGGCAAAATCCTCATCCCAGCGCGTAGAAGGCACGGCAAAGAACACCTGCTTGACCTTAAAGTCGCCCGATGCGAGCTCCTCGCGGAAGAGCTCTGCCACGGCCTCGGCGTCAAAGCCGTTGTTGTCGCAGCCCCAAGCGCCCAGCACGAGCTTCTCGCGACCCAGCTCATCGCAGATGGCAAGGACAAAGCGGATACGGTCGCGCAGGGCATCCAACAGGGCGTCGTCGCTCACGCGGTACTCCTGGCGGGCACGCTTGACGTTGGGCGCGGCGGCAACGATCACATCGGCGTATGCGTGCACGTGGTTGCGGTCGAAGCGCACGGCGGGCACCACCAGCGCACGATTGCGGTACAGCTCGCAGTTGATGTTGCGGCGACGGTTCTCGCCGTACCACTTGCGCTGCTTATCGAGGACGTTGTACAGATACGAATCAGCACAGAGCGTCGCCTCCTGTCCCAGATAGCCCTGGATGTAGCCACCGCCAGGGTTGGTGAACGAGGCAAAGGCAAGCACGGCCATATCGCAGAACTGCGCATAGCCGCGGCCGTTATCGAGGATTGCCTGCGCGGCGGAGGCATCAAGCACAGTGACCTGGGGCAGGACCGGAGCAGCCTCCTCCGCGGGCGCGGACTCAGCCTCGTCGGCCGACTCGATGAACTCGGGTGCCACCTCGGACTCGACCGCAGTCTCCACCTCGGCAGCCTTTACCTCGGCAGCGTCAGCCTCCACAACCTCCGCAGCCTGCTCCTCAGCAACCGCCGCCTTCTGGGCCTTGGCCTTCATCGCCGCGACAAAACCGGCAGGCATACCATCGAACTCGCGCACGCCGGCAAGCGAACGCTCGATGTCCTTGGCGCAGGCCTCGGACACAGCCGCCACATGGCGCTCGGCGGCCTTGGCACGCGCCTCGCGCTTGGGATTGGGCTGACCCGCTCGGTTAGACCTGCGGTTACGGTTCCTGTTGTCGACATCTGCCATACGTGGCCACCTTTCCTGTCGCTGCCGCTATCGGCTTTTTCCCATCCATGATACCCCGCCACGCACAAAAAAGACGGCCCCGAAGGACCGCCTTTCGTATCGTTTTACCGTGTCCGGCAGGAAGCGTCGCAACGCCGCGCTAGTCGCGACGGCCGAGAATGTTCAGGATGCGCAGGAACACGTTGATAATGTCCACGAACAGGTTGGACGCCATGAGCACGGCGTTGGGCAGCGTGGGCGGCACCGTCGTGGCAACATAGGTGTCGTAGCCAATAAACCCGGCGAACACCACGATCACGATCAGGTCGGTGATGGACTGCGAAACGCCCATGAACATCAGCACGATCTCGACCAGAATCGTGGCAAGCAGGATGCCAAAGCCGATGCCATATACGCGTTGGAAAAACTTGGGGAACGTCACGCCCAAGGCGCCAAAGACAAAGGTGATTGCAGCGGTGGCGATAAAAGCGGTGTTGATGGTGGGCAGGTCATAGTTGGCAAGGCCAAACGACGCGGTCAGGCCAAAGGTGCTCGCAAAGATCACGTAACCCGCGAGCGACAGGCCCACGGACTGTTTGCTGGCAGCAGCAGACATCATGACGATGCCGACAATAGTCAGGATAAACGAGCCAAAGACCAGCGGCAAAGCGGCGCCGCTCATCATCATGCGGGCAAACGCCATGGTGCTCGTAAAGTAAGCACCGGCGCCCATGGCGCAAAAGCCCAAGAAAATGAGAGCAGACATGGCGAGATTGTACGCGCGCGGCGACATCTCCTTGGCGCGACTTGCGCCGGTCTCGATGGGGCCGTTCTGATAGCCCTGGATATCGTTCATACTTCGTCCTTTCAAAAAGCGCACGACAGCGCCGTAGGTGACAAGATTCCTGCCATTGTACCCGAATGCCGCACGTCCTTACCTACGGCGCTCGCCCTCAAGCGTACGATCAAAGGCCCAGACCCACCAACGCATCACGTGCGCCTGCGAGCCGTCCGCCCGCTCGCGCGTCTGGTCCTCCAGATACAACTCGGTCGCGTGCCCGCCAAAACGCACCTTATATGTTGCCGTACGGATGCCGTGGACCATCAGGCCAAACCCAGTGGTCGAGATAATTTCGTCGATCGTAAAACAACGGCCGTCGACCCAGCAGACGGTGACCGGCACGACCTGTCCGCCCGCGAGGATGCGAGCCACGACGTCCACATACTGCTTGTGCACGCGCCGAGTTTTGCCGTCTGTCTGTCGATATTCCATGCCCCCTATTATCGAACGCATGTTTGCATGTTGTAAAGCGAACAGACTGTGGTTTTGGAGTGTCGTAGCAATCGCACGTGTCCGCATGGCGTGTTAGCAAAAAGAACACCCGCGGTCAACAGGGCTAATATTCAATTTTAGTGCCAAAAAGTTCACTTCTCCCATCAGAACTCGGTAAAGAAACCCGCAGGAGGTGATACGATTTATCATGTTTTTGTAACGTGCCTGCAAACTTCGAGAAAGCCCATATATGGACGTAACGTTCTCAACCTTCCTCGGCCAAATTGTGTCGAACCCAGTCCTTGCCGTCACCGTGATCCTCGCGTTGGGCGCCATCTTCGTCAATGGATGGACCGACGCGCCCAACGCCATCGCGACCTGCGTCACTACGCGTTGCATGCCCGCCCGCGCCGCCATTCTCATGAGCGCCGCATTCAACTTCCTCGGCGTGCTCATCATGACGCACTTTAACGCGAGCGTCGCCAATACCATTTCACATATCGTCGACTTTGGCGGAAACAGCACCATGGCGCTCGCCTGCCTGTGCGCGGCGCTGTTTTCCATCGTCGTCTACGGCGCCACAGCGTCGCGTTTTGGCATCCCCACCTCGCAAAGCCACAGCCTTATCGCCGGCCTGACCGGTGCCGCCATCGCCCTCGGCGGCGCGAACAGCGTCAACGTCCACGAGTGGATGAAGGTCATCTACGGCCTGGCGCTCTCCATCGGCCTGGGCTTTGTCATGGGCTGGATCCTGTGCAAACTCGTCTCGATTCTGTTTGCTGCCGCCAATAGGCGACGTGCCAATGTCTTCTTTAAATACGCTCAGATCGCGAGTGCCGCGGCCATGAGCTTTATGCACGGCGCGCAGGATGGACAGAAGTTCATCGGCGTGCTCTTTTTAGGTGTGGCCTTTGCCAGCGGCCAAACGAGCGTCGGCGATGCAGGCATCCCCATCTGGATTATGCTGCTGTGCTCGGCCACCATGGGTATCGGCACCAGCGTGGGCGGCGAGCGCATCATCAAGTCCGTCGGCCAGAGCATGGTCAAGCTCGAAAAGTACCAGGGCTTCTCCGCCGACCTCGCAGGCGCCGCGAATCTGCTGCTTGCCACCCTTACCGGTATCCCGGTGTCCTCCACCCACATCAAGACCTGCGCCATCATGGGCGTCGGCGCCGTCAAGCGCCTTTCGGCCATCAACTTCGGCGTGGTCAAGGACATGATGTTCACCTGGTTCTTCACCTTCCCCGCCTGCGGACTCATCAGCTTTGTCATGGCCAAGCTGTTCATGATGTTCATCTAGTCAAACCGAGCGTCCATCCGGACCGTAATACTTCGCCCACCCGTCTTCGCCTCGAAAGGACCCACTCATGGCAAAGAAACCCGATTCGTTCTACTTTGACAACTACGTTGCCTGCGCCGACCTAGCCGTACAGGCTGCCGAGCTGCTCACCAAGATTTTCGAGAACTTCGATCCCGCGAAGAATCACGATATGCTCGACAAGATGCACTCAATCGAGCATGCGGCCGACAAGAAGCACCATGAGCTTGAAGACGCCCTGCTCACGGCCTTTATCACCCCGCTTGAGCGCGAGGACCTGGACCTGATGAGCTGCTCACTCGACACCGTACTCGACCGCATCGAGGGCGTCGTGCAGCGCGTCTACTTCACCAACATCCAGAGCATCCATCCCGACGCCATCGTCATCGCCCACAAGGTGACCGACGCCTGCCGCGCCATGAAAGACCTGATGGTCGAGCTGCCCAACTACCGCAAGTCCAAGACCCTGCGCGAACTCGTCATCCAGATCAACACCATCGAGTCCGAAGCCGACGAGCTCTATATCAACGCCATGCGCAACCTGCACGTTAACGGCAAGGACCCGCTCGAGGTCATCGCCTGGCGTGACGTGTACGCCTTCCTGGAGTACTGCGCTGACTGCTGTGAGAATGTGGCCGATGTTGTGGATTCGATTGTCATGAAGAACAGTTAATTGGGGGTACGTGTCCCGGCGGCGAAGGGCCGGCCACGGTTTGCTTTCTCACTCCGGCTGCTTTGCAGAGTCGTTCGAAAGTAAACCGTGGCCGGCCCTTCGCCTTACGTACCACCATTGGAACTTTGGCTGATAGTTAGAGCGCAATGGGGGGTTGGCCGAGGGGGCCTTTAATACCCAATTGAACACTTTGGTATTCGGTGGGCGTTTGGGTGGATGGGGGTTTGGGTACCCTTTGGTTTACCTTGGATTGATTTGCTGACTTTGGAGGGTTTGGTTATGGGGTATTTGGATCTGGCTCGGGGTCGGTATTCTTGTCGTGAGTTTGAAGATCGGGCTGTAGAGCAAGCTGTTGTGGATGCCATTGTTGAGGCTGGGCGTATTGCTCCTTCTGCTTGTAATAACCATCCAACCCGTGTGATGGTGTTGGATACGCCTGAGCTTCTGGAGAAGGCAGCTGCTTGTCAGCCTCGGTTTGCTCGTGATGAGTCTATCTTTGGCGCTCCGCTTGTCTTCCTTATTTGCAGCGTTACCGGTGATGCTTGGGTGCGCCCGTATGACCAGATGAATTCTAGTGAAATCGACACCTCAATCGTGTGTGATCAGATGATGATGGAGGCCACCGAGCAGGGCCTGGGAACGTGCTGGGTGTGCCATTTCAAGCCTGAGGTGGCACAGGAGCAGTTCAATCTGTCCAAGGGCGTCTATCCCTATCACATGCTCGTCTGTGGCTATCCCGCCGACCACATCGCCGATCCCGAGCATCGCGAGGCACGCACCATTCCCCTCTCCGACTTCCTCCTCAAGTAGATTTTTGGGACATGCCTTAAAACCTACCCTTGACCGCTCACCCGTTCGCCGAGTTCTGCGCCACCATGTGCAGGGCTCGGTTTTTTATGTTGCGCGCCCTTGCACAGTCATAAAAAAGGACCCGCAAGCTGCGGGTCCTTTCGAGGCACTAAATTGTAGGCCGAATGTTAGTCCAGGTCGTCGGCAGCGAAGTTGTCGATCGGGGCGAAGGGATCGGCCACGGGGACAACCGGGTCAGCGACGGGCAGCGGCTCGGCGGGAACAGTCACCGCAGGAGAAGCGGCAGAACCGACCGGCGTAGAGGCCATCAGATCGGCCGGGAAGGAGTTCTGGGCATCGTCCATAAAGTGCTGGATGAGCTTGAGATACTCGGCCTTGAACTCCTCACGGGAAGCTTTGAGACGATCGATCTCCTCGAGCTCGGCCTGCTTTTCGGTCAGAGCCTGGCGGATAACCTCGCGGGCCTTGGCGTCAGCCTCGTTGCGGATACGCTCAGCGTTCTCGTTGGCATCGTTAACGATGGTCTCAGCGGTCTGCTGGGCAGCGATCAGGGCAGCGGAAATCTGGCGCTCCTGAGCGGAGAAGTCAGGGGCGGGAGCAGCCACGGGGGCGGCAGGAACGGCCTGCGCGGTGGCATCCTGAGCCTGGGCAAGCTGAGCCTGCGCATCGGCAAGTTGCTGCTCGGTAGCAGTCAGACGACCCTTAAGGTCGACGATCTTAGCGAGCATAGCGTCAACCTCGGAGGACAGCGTCTCCAAGAAGACGTCGACCTCAGCAGGATCGTAGCCACGCTTGGCCTCAGAGAAAGTCTGAGCCTGGATGTCTGCAGGGGTAATAGCCATAACAAGTCTCCTTTTTCATCGCCTCGGCGCTACACGCCCGACGTAAGTTACTAAGACAGTTCTACACGAGTATACCTATAAGAAGCTGCAGAACCAGCCTCTGCACCAACTGCAACGCAATAATCGCAACGACCGGCGAAAAATCGATACCGCCCATCGGCGGGATGAAACGACGGAACAGGTTGAGCCACGGACCGCACACGCTATCAAGCACCGCGGCAATATCCTGAAGCAAACCACCCTGCTTCATGGGAATCCACGTCATAAAGCAGTAGACGACAATGAGCGTGGAATAGAAGTTGAACAGCGTGTTGACCAGCTGGACGATAGTGTAGATGTTGATGGGAATCTCCTCGTCTTGTCTTTACTTAAGGTAGCCGTCGGCACGAAGCTTCTTGAGATCGGAATCTTTGACCTCGCAACCGGCGGGCAGCACCATGAACACGCGGTCGCCCACCTCCTTGACCGTGGCACCCAGACCGCAGGCAAAGCCGTAAGAGAAGTCCAAGACGCGCTTGGCAACTTCGGTGCGTACGCCCACAAAAATCAGTGCGACAGGCTGCTTGGTGCGAACGCGGCGCACCACAGTCTCCACGTCGTCATAGCTCTCGGGGCGCAGGACATAGGCCGGCAGCTGCGGCGTGGCGTTGATGATATTGCTCGCATAGGCCGAGGCATCGCTCGGTGCAGGCGCGGGCGCAGCGGCGGCACGGGCGCGGGTATTCTCGGCGTAGCTCGACGGCGTGTCATAGGCACCGGGACGATAACCGCTCGCAACACTGTCCTGCGAGCGCGAAGGCGGGTTATACGTCGTGGCATGGCGGGAGTCATCGCCGACCAGCTGACCGGAGCGCGTATACACGGCAACCGACTCAGCTTCACCGCGGCGCGTCTGGCCAAGCAGACCGTTGCTCGGCTCGTCTTGGGTGTAGAAGCCCTCGCCCGAAGCACCACTGTAGCCGTTGTTCTGATAGCCATCGTCGTAGCCGTCATCGTAGCCGTAGTCGTCGTCCTGGCCATAACCCTGGTCGTAACCCTGCTGGCCGCCCAGGTGCATCTTATTTTTAATCTCGTCAAGGAAGCCCATGGTTGTGTCCTCTCGCGGTTTAGTGCAGGCGCCCCGATAATCAGTGCGCACTTCAGAGCCTTATTTTACTGCAAACTCCGGGCTAAATACTACCCTGCCCAGGCGAATGAGCGTAGAGCCCTCCTCAAGGGCAGACTCAAAGTCCTCGCTCATACCGCAGGAAAGCTCAGGCAGGTTCAAATCGGGATGCGCCGCCTCCAGCTCATCCCTCAGCTCACGAAGCCCCGCAAAGGTGCGGCGTGCCACATCCTTATTCCCCCGGGGCGCCATAGTCATAAGCCCCTGCACGCAAATTCCCTCAAGCTCCGCAAGCTCACCCGCGGCGGCGCGAATCTCATCGGGCGAAAAGCCTCCCTTCGACTCCTCACCACTCACATTGACCTCAATGAGCACACGCTGGGGGCCGGCGAGCTCGCCTGCCTCAATCTTGCGGACAGCACGGCTCGAGATCGCCTGCGCCAGATGCAGCGAACCCACCGAGTGAATCAGCTCGGCTGAGCCCAGCACCGCATTTATCTTATTGGTCTGCAGGTTGCCGATCATATCGAAGCGCACCTCGGGCAGCTCCGGATGCTCCGCCAGACCCGCGAGCTTGCGAACCAGCTCCTGCGGGCGGTTCTCGGCAAAATGGCGATACCCCGCCTGGATGGCGGCAACGGTCTCATCGACACCAACGGTCTTGGACACGGCAATGAGGCGCGCGGCGTCGTGGGGACGGCCTGCGCGATCGAGCGCCGCATAAAAACGTTCCAGAATCTGCTCGCGGCGAGCGCGCATCAAGTCCAAATAGTTATCCATTGCCAATCGCCTCCGCTGACAGCCAAACAAGTAGTCCCATGCTAACGCAAGAGCGCGGCCCCGCATGTGCAAGGCCGCGCTCACTTAGGTATTTACAATCTTTCGACGAACGGGGTTACTTACTCCTCGTCGTCCTCGCCATCGTCCTCATCCTCAAGATGATCGAGCAGGTAGCGAAGACCCTCGCTGACCTCGTTAACGGGCACCTTGGCAACGTAGCGCGCGTCGACGGCGGGCCTCATGATAACACCCTCGCCCGAAGGCACACGCATGCTCTCGAGCTCATCCTCATCAGTGCGGGCGATATCGCCGGCATTCATGCGTTGACCAGTCAACAGGAAGGTCAGACGGCAAGCGGCATCGATGGAAATCGAAGCGATGCGATCGAGGTAGCGCGAAACCATGATGGCGCGGCGCAGGTCGTCATAGTTGCTGTCGTCGTCCATAAAGTCGCCCGTATCCATACGGTTAAAGGTGCGGAAAAACTTCTCGTAGGCGGCGTGCACTGGCTCGTCCTCGACGGCCAAGTTGCAGATGATGGACATATCATTGGTGACGAGCGCGGAAAGCGAAGAGCCCAGCACCTGGTAGACGGCCTCAGCCTCGGCCTCGACCGTGCCGACAAGCTCCTTGGGCAGCGAGATGTCGGCCTTGATCATATGACGCGTGGCGCGGCAGATCTGACGGACCTTATCGGTCATGCGCTGCAGGTTAAAGTCGACGTAGATGATCGTCTGAAGCAGGCGGAAGTCGGAGGCGACCGGTGACTGCGTGGCGATCAGGTTGTAGCACACGGCCTCCAAGTTAGCGCAGCGCGCGTCAATCGAAAGCGTGCGCTTCTTGGTCTTGGTGGCGAGCTTGCGGTCGTCGGTCACATAGGCCTTAACGGCATCGTGGAGGGCCAGATCGACGGCCTCGTAGATGCTCAGCATCTCGTGGCGGGCCTCGATGAGCTGACGGGAAAACAGTTTGCGCATGGTTCACTCCAATCAGTTGGGTGCGGTCATGCCGCCCGCACAGTGAATACGCACCGGACCAGATCCGATCGGCTTGGGACTAGTCGCACCGATCAGCCAAAGCGGCCGGTGATATAGTCTTCCGTCCGCGAGTCCACCGGACTGGTGAAGATCGCGTCGGTTTGACCATACTCGATGAGCGTGGCGGGCTCGCCGGCAACTTCCTGCAAGAAAAATGCGGTGTAGTCGCTAATACGAGCTGCCTGCTGCATTGAATGCGTGACGATGATGATCGTCATCTCGGGCGCCAGCTCGGCCATCAGATCCTCGACCTTAGAGACAGACGTGGGGTCGATGGCGGAGCAGGGCTCGTCCATCAGGAGGACATCGGGTTGCACCGCAAGCACGCGCGCGATGCACAGACGCTGCTGCTGACCGCCCGAGAGCGCCAAACCATCCTTGTTGAGCTGATTGGATACCTCTTTCCAGAGGTTGGCGCGCTTGAGCGATTCTTCCACGATGTCATCGAGGTCACTTTTGCTAGTCACGCCCTGCAGACGAGGGCCAAAAGCGACATTCTCGTAGATGGATTTGGGAAACGGATTGGGCTGCTGAAAGATCATGCCCACGCGGCGACGGAGATCGACCGGGTCGACGCCCTCGGCATAGATATCATTGCCGTCGAGCGTCATGGTGCCCTCGACGCGCGTACCCTCGATCAGGTCATTCATGCGGTTGATGCAACGCAGAAACGTCGATTTGCCGCAGCCCGAAGGGCCAATGAAGGAGGTGATGGCGTTTTTGGCGATGTTGAGGTCAAGCCCCGTCAGCGCATGAAAGTCACCGTACCAAAAGTTGAAATCCTTGGCCGTAATGGCCGCTTGCTCCAACGTGGGAGCGGACTGATAAACGGACATGGGACTCCTTAACTAGCGACGCTTGCGCGACAGGAAGCGCGCAAACAGGTTGAAGGCCAAAATGATCACCATCAGCAAGAGCGCGGTGCCGTAGGCTGCGTTCATGTTGATGCCGTCGTTGGCAAGCAGGTACAGATGGACCGTCATGGGGCGGCCGGAATCGAGCGGCGAAATAGGTAGATTGATGGCCTGGCCCATGGTGTAAAGTACAACCGCGGTCTCGCCGATGGCACGGCCGATGGCAAGGACGATGCCGGTGGCGATGCGGCCAAAGGCGGAAGGAAGCACGATCTTGGAAACGACCTGCCACTTAGTGGCGCCCAAGCCATATGCGCCCCAACGGATATAGCGCGGCACGGCGCGAATAGCCTCCTCGGTGGTGCGCATGACGATAGGCAGCATCAGAAGCGCCAGCGCCAGGGCAGCCGAGACCATCGAAAGGCCCAGGCCCATGGCCTCGACAAACAAGGCGTAGCCAAAGAGACCCATAACGATGGAGGGCACCGAGGCCAAAGCATCGGCAGCATAACGGATGAGCTCGACGACCTTGCCCTGTTTGGCGTACTCGGCCAGATAGACGGCCGCTAGCACGGCGACCGGCGTACAGATGAGCATGGCGAGCGCCGTCACGTAGATGGTCGAGACAATCGTAGGCCAAATGCCGCCCTCGGCGTTGACACCCTGGGGCCAACCGAAGATAAAGTCGAGCGAAATATGCGGTAAGCCATTAACAACCACGTAGGCGATGATAGCGACCAGCACAAGCGTGGTGATGCAGGCCGCGGCGCGGAACACGCCGAGCATGATCTTGTTGGACAGGTCCTTGTTGATACGGCCCTTCTTACCGTGGGAAAGGGCACGCTTGATGCGCTCGCGCGACGAGGTCGTATCGACCGTCGTGTCAACGGAATCGGACATAGCCTACCCCCTCTTCTTCTTGGAAATCAGACGGACGATGCCCACCAGCATGGCGGAGATGATAAACAGGACCACGCCCATGCCGAACAGAGCCGAGCGGTGCAGGCCCGAGGAATAGCTCATGTCGAGCGCGATCTGGCTCGTGAGCGTCGAGATGGGGCTCGCAATGCTGTCGGGAATAACCGGAGCGTTACCCACGACCATGAGCACGGCCATGGTCTCACCGATGGCACGGCCCATACCCAGCACGATGGCATCAACGATACCCAGTTTGGCGGCAGGTAGCACGACCTTATAGATGGTCTGCCACTTAGTAGCACCCATGGCATACGATGCCTCGCGAATGCCCATGGGAATGGAATTGAGGGCATCGATGGTAAGCGTCGTGATGGTAGGGACGATCATGATGGCGAGCACGAACCACGCTGTCAGCGCACCAAAACCAAGACCACCGGTCAGTTGTGCGATAAACGGGCGGATGATGATCATGCCGAAAAAGCCGTAGATGATAGAAGGGATGCCGGCCAGCAGGTCGACGGCAGGGCTGATGAGCTTGCGCACGCGCTTGCCGGCGATCTCGACCAGGTATACGGCCGTACCCACACCTAGCGGCACGCCCATGGCGAGCGCACCGACGGTCACCAGACCTGAGCCGGCAAGCAGCGACATGATGCCGTAGTGGCCCTCAGAGGGCGCCCACGTAAAGCTAAAGAAGTCCGCCAGACCGATGTCGGTAAAGACGGGCAGCGCCGAGTACGTGGTAAAGACAAAAATCAGGATGACGGTAACGACCGCCAAGAACGCGCAGGCAAAGAAGATCCACTGCAGCGCCTTCTCCTTGATATAGGTACTGCGCGATACGAGCGCCAGCTCGCGCTTCTTGGGCGTCTGAACATTCTGCTCAGTCTGGGAGTTTTCCTGTGCTTCCATGCTACTCACTCCCCTTCTCGTCGTTGGTGACGGGGATAAAGCCCGCCTCACGAATCTGCTTGTCCATCTTTTCGGACGTCACGTAGTCGATGTAATCCTGCGCCTGCTGCGAAGGCGCACCCTTCACAAAGAAGTAAAGGTCGCGTGAGATGGGATAGCCGCCGCTCGCGACCGTCTTCTCGGACGCCTCAACATGATTGACCGAGACGGCCTTGACCGAGGTCTTGGCGTTGAGGCTATCGACGAAGCCCAGCGAAATGTAGCCAATGGCACCGCGCGAACGAGATACCACGTCGCGCACCTGGCCCGTGCCCGAAAGAACGGCCGAGCGGCGATCGAACGGGGTGCCGTCCATCACGATGGTGCGAAAGGCCTCACGCGTGCCGGACGCCTCATCTCGGTTGATGACCTGAATCCTCAGGTCCTCGCCACCGACTTCTTTCCAGTTGGTGATCTTGCCGGCGTAAATATCGCGGAGCTGCTCGGTCGAGAGGTTATCGACCGGGTTATCGTCGTTCACGATGACCGCGATACCGTCGTGGGCAATGACGATGGGAGTCAGGCCCAGATCCTGTTCGTCGGCATTGAGTCCACGGGAGGAGCTGGCGATATCGGCCGTGCCGGCGCTGACGGCCTCGATGCCAGCGGAAGAACCCAAACCGGAAACGAGCACGTCGATGCCGGTCTCCTCCTTAAAACCCTCGGCCGCAATCTCGGCGATAGGAAGGCAGGTCGTGGAGCCGGCGACGGTAATGGAAGAGGTAGAAGATCCCGAAGAACAGGCGCACAGCGTAAGCGTAAGCACAGCGGCGCTCAGGATCGATACGATCTTTCTCATAGCATCACGCCGATCGCAGCATGGCGCCCACAGGTGCCGTTCTCGTTACGGTAGGAATAAAAGCGGTCGTTCTGACGCACGGTCGAAAGCTGGGTATCCACGATATTATCCGCGTCGACACCGACATCTACCAGCGCCTCGCAAATGGCAGCGGAAAGATTGAGCATGCGAGAGGTGCTCGCATCGATGCACGAGAACTCGGCGGCAAAGCGATCCATGAGTTCCTGGGATACCTCATATTCGTCACCCAAGATATGGGGGCCAATATAGGCGGAAACGTCGCTCGCATCGCAGCCGGCAGCATCGCAAAGCGCCTGGCACGCCTTGGCAGAAATACGTGCAATCGTGCCCTTCCAACCGGAGTGCACCACGGCAAATCCGCCAGGGGCCACCAGCACCACGGGAACGCAGTCGGCAAAGCAGAGCAGCACGGGTACGTTATGCGCCGTACAGACGATGGCATCGCAGCCCTCGGCAATCTGCTCGCGGACGTCCTCAAGGTCATCGGCACCGTTCGAGGTCACCGCAACGATATGATCACCATGGACCTGATTGGGAACGAGCAGGTTGTGCTCGCACTCGGCGGCACCCATAGCCTCGAGCGCACGACGACGATTTTCTTGAACAGCAAAAGGGTCATCGCCAACATGCGAGCCCAAGTTGAGTGAGGAGTACGCATCTTCGGAAACGCCACCGGCGCGCTCGGTGAAGGCAAAGCGAACATCGGATGTCGCGCCCTCCACCAACGTAACTCCATCATGGTCGACACGCGAAACTTTGTCCGCACGTGCTGCCATACTAAAGCCTCCTAATAACACAAGTACCGCGGCATCGCCGCTACAGCCCGCGTTTATACGGCTGTCATACTTCTCTAAAAGGATACCTGCTGCGCTGGAGGCAATCGTAAAGGGAACGTAAAGAGATTGGAGGTTCTAGTTTACAAAGTCGAAATAAAAAGGGCGCGTCCATACGGACACGCCCCTGTGCACAACAATGCAAAGAACGACTTAGAAGCTACCGCGCTTCAGGAAGTCGGGAAGCTCGAACTGATCGTTGCCGAAGTTAGGAAGCTCGGTGCCACCGACGTTGCGGGTCGGAGCGGCCTGAGCCGGGCTCGTGGCAGGAGCGGTGCGCTGCGGCTCAGCGGAGGCAGCGGCCTTGCTCTGAGACTGCTGAGCAGCAAAGAGCTCGTCCTGACGGTTGACGTTGGAGTCGGAGAAGCCCGTAGCGATGACGGTGATACGCACCTGATCGCCCAGGGACTCGTCGACAACGGTACCGAAGATGATGTTGGCCTCGGGGTCGACGGCGTTGGCGACAACGTCGGCGGCGTCGCTGATCTCCTGGATGCCCAGGTCCTTGGAACCGGCGATGGAGAGCAGCACGCGCGTGGCACCATCGATGGAGCTCTCGAGCAGCGGGCTGGAGATGGCCTGCTGGGCAGCGTCGACGGCACGGGTGTCCCCAGAAGAGGTACCGATACCCATCATGGCGGTACCGGCCTGCTTCATGATGGTCTTAACATCGGCGAAGTCCAGGTTGATGATACCGGGGACGGTGATGAGGTCGGTGATGCCCTGGGTGCCCTGGGAAAGGACGCCATCGGCAATCGCGAAGGCCTCGAGCATGGTGGTCTTCTTCTCGGCGATGTCGAGCAGCTTATCGTTAGGGATGACGATCATGGTGTCGACGCAATCGGAGAGGGTCTTAATGCCCTCCTCGGCGCTCTTCTTGCGCTTGCGGCCCTCGAAGGTGAAGGGCTTGGTCACGACGGCGACGGTCAGCGCACCGACCTCGTTCATCGCGATATCGGCAACGATGGGAGCAGCGCCGGTACCGGTGCCACCGCCCTCGCCGCAGGTGATGAACACCATATCGGCGCCAGCGAGCGCCTCGGCAATGTCGTCGCGGGACTCATCGGCAGCCTTGCGGCCAACCTCGGGGTTGGCGCCGGCGCCCAGGCCGCGGGTAAGGTCGGTGCCGATGTGCACCTTGATATCGGCATCAGAGATCGCGAGTGCCTGAGCATCGGTGTTGATGGCAACAAACTCGACGCCGCGGATGCCCTCTTCGATCATTCGATTGACCGCGTTGGTACCGCCGCCGCCGACGCCGACCACCTTAATGACGGCAAGGTAGTTGTTGATCTCTGTCTCGTGCATGTCGGTCCTCCGAACAAAGGTTATAGCCATAGCATGGGTCGACCCCGCGCACATTAACCTTCAGGTTGAAAGTAAATGCAAAGGTAAACCGTATTATGGTTGCACATTATGAACGTATCAGTCAAATAATTGACCGTGAAAACCAAACAAACCAGATAAACGGCGTGGTATGGCCCCTCAACAAAGCATCAACCAGCGCTACGAGGTCGGAGCGTTCCTAAATGTATAGTTACCCGGAGAGCGCACATTGATATACGTTACGCCCTCTACCTGCGAAAGCAGCTTGGTGACTACGCGCTCCTTCTTGACGATATCGTTCGAATCACCCAGCGACACCTCAATGCCGTTATTGAGGTTTGCCGAGATGGCTTCGACCGAAGGCGTGGAAATATCCTTGACTTGTCCCAAGAACTCGCTCGAAAAACCACGCACATAATCCAAGCCAGCCTTAACGGCCTTGGAGCTCACCGCCTGGCCGGAAACCGGAGCGACATCCGCCGAGACATCGGTCAACAACACCGCGCCATAGTGCTTAGCGAGCGCCAGCGCGGCATCAATGCCGGTCAGGGTATTTGAGCCCTGCCCCGTCGTGATGACGTTGCCCTGGTCATCCACTTCGACCGACGTCGACAGCGGGGCGATCCAGGTGTCATCATCCCCGATGGCCCAGGCAAGGTCATCGGAGCTGATATAGGCAATTGCGATGACCTTGCGCTCCATCGGCGTAATGATGAGCGTATGCGGGAACTGACGCTGGACATCCACGCCCGACACCCACGGGTTCTGCTTGAGGTCCTCGGTAATCTGGTCAGGATCGACGTTAAAAAGCGACGTTCCCTCGGGCAAATCGATCAGCTGGATAGCATCGTGCTTCGTCACATGCTCGCTGCCTTGAATCTGAATATCAGTGGCGGTAAACAATCCAGAGTTGATCACCACGACGGCAACGACGACGAGCACGGCCAAGACGGCCAGAACGCCGCCCACGATTTTGCCTTTGCCTGTAACGAGAGAAGCGGCGTCTGACGTTTTATTTGCCATCGCCCCAAGTGAAGACAACGGGTTGACGCCTTTTTTACCCGAAGGCTTCTTGGCGGTAGCCGGCACCGATGTCAGCGAGCGCGGTTTCGATGCGCCCAGCGTGCGACCCGGACGCGCCGCCTTAGTTCCCGTCGAGGGCTTAGGAGTTGCCATGGGACGGGCAGGTTTGGCGCCCATAACAGGCTTTGACGTCACCGAGGGACGCGAGGACTTTTTTGCGGCCGGACGATTACCGAGCTGCGAGCCGACAACCGGACGACTGGTCTGTCGAGCATGCCCGACAGACTTAGAGTGCGCGACGGTATTGCGTTGAGGTTTGGCAGGCGCGCCGGAACGCCCTCCGGCGCGGCGGAAGGTGGGTTTCGATGCTCTAGAAGCCGAGGAATTTAACTTCCGGTCTGAGCTCGATGCCATACGCCTCCCTCACCTTTCCGTGCACATGTCTGATAACCGCGGCAACGTCATCGGCCGAGGCAGTTCCGTTATTAACGATAAAATTAGCGTGAACGGGCGAAACTTCCGCGCCGCCAATCGAAAAACCCTTTAATCCACAATCCTCGATAAGCTTGCCCACGCTCGCATCGGGCGGATTGCGAAAGACCGACCCGCAGGATGCGCGACCCATGGGCTGTGTACGCTTGCGCCTCGTAAGGTACCGCTCCATGCGCTCGCGAATGTCGGCCTTGGGCGCCGGTTTAAGCTTGAGCACGCACTCGAGGATGATCTCATTGCGGGGAAGGCTACATTCGCGGTAGCCCCAAGTGATCTCGGACCCCGCATAATGCTTGATACCGGATGCCGGGTCAAACGTTACGACATCCTCAACCAGCGAGCCAATCCACTCGATCCGTGTGCCGGCATTCATAGATATCGCACCGCCAACCGAGCCAGGGATGCCAACGGCAAACTCAAGGCCCGAGAGGCTACGCGACAGGGCATCGTTGACCAGGCGCGCAAACATCACGCCCGCACCGACCGTCAGCGTACAACCGTCATCGGCAACAACCGTGCGCTGAAACTCACGTCCGAGCGAAATGACGGCGCCGCGATAACCGCCATCGGCAACCAGCAGATTGGAGCCCTTGCCGATGATGACCCACGGCACCTGCTCACGATCGAGCACCGCCACGGCGCGGCGAAGGGCATGATAGCTATGGCACGTCACAAAGAGGTCGGCCTTGCCGCCGATACGATAGCTCGTATGACGCGCAAGGCGCTCGTCCTCGATCACATCCGTGTCGATCATGCCCGAGAGCGCCATGACGGCGTTAAACAGACCCATTAGACTTAAGCGTCTTTCTTGGCAGTCAGATACTCAATGAACTCGGGACCGACGGTCGTAACGTCACCAGCACCCATAGTGAGCAGCAGGTCGCCCTCGCCCACCATCTGCTCGAGCTCCTGATTGAGCTCAAGACGGCTGGAGCAGTACACGACCTCCTTGCCAGGATGCTTGGCGCGCACGGTATCGGCGAGCATCTTAGAGGTAACACCCGGAATGGGCATCTCGCCAGCCGAGAACACATCAATCAGCAGCAGTTTATCGGCATTGGCAAATGCATCGGCAAAGTCGTCGCACAGGGCCTGCAGGCGCGAATAGCGGTGCGGCTGGAACACGACGTCGACGTGCTTGTAGCCCAGCGACGAAGCGGCAGCAAGCGTCGCCTTGATCTCGGTGGGGTGATGGCCGTAATCATCGACCACGGTGATGCCATCGATATCGCCCACGTGGGTAAAGCGACGACGGACGCCCTCAAAGCTCGAAAGCGCCTTGGCGGCGGCGTCGATGTCAAGGCCCAGGACATGGGCGACGGTGAGCACCGCCGTGGCGTTGAGCATGTTGTGGCGACCGGGATTACTCTTGATCTCCACAGCGTGCTCAGTGCCGTCCTCAAAGCGAACGATAAAGTCGCTCTGGATGCCCTTGACATCCGGGTGCATGCAGACGATGTCGTTGCTCTCGGCAAAGCCGTAGGAAAGCACGTGACGGCCCGTCGACTTGGCGAGCTCGACCAGATGCGGGTCCTCACCGCAGACGATGACGGTGCCGTCCTCGCCCACCAGGCTCATGAATTTGGCGAAAGTCGCCTCGATCTCCTCGATACCCGAGTAGTGATCGAGGTGGTCGGCCTCGACGTTGGTCACAATGACCACGTTGGGGTTCAGGAACAGGAAGGAACTGTCGGACTCGTCGGCCTCGGCGACAAAGTAGTCGCCCGAGCCGTTCTTGCCGTTCGTGTCATAGCCCTCGACGATGCCACCGATCAGGAAGCTCGGATCCAGACCCATACGGTCGAGCATGGTGGCGCACATCGAAGACGTGGTGGTCTTGCCATGCGTACCGGCAACAGCGACGGTGGTGTAGCCGTGGCCCAAAGCAGAGAGCATCTTGGCACGGGGCCACACGGGAATACCAAGCTCGCGAGCGCGCACGAGTTCAGGGTTGGACTCCGGAATAGCGGTGGAGACAACAACCACGTCGGGCTTGACCTCGTCGATCGTGGCGGCCTCATGGCCCACATGCACCTTCACACCAGCGCGGGTAAGCTGGCGGATATAACGTGACGTCTTAAGGTCGGAGCCGGTAACGGCATAACCGCGCTCGTGCAGAACGAGGGCGATGCCGCTCATGCCGGCGCCGCCGATACCGATAAAGTGGGCGCTCTTAAACTCGGGCGCGGAGGTTGCAGTCTGGGAATCAGCCATGTGCTCGTGTACTCCTTGCGTAAACACTGCCTGTAACCCGTTAACTGTACCGCACCTACCGCATCAGCGCGAGGGCGACCGACGATATCCCGTCTAACTAACGCAAACCCTCTACCGCATCCGCCAGAAGAGCGGCGGCCCTATCCTGAGCCAGACCACGCGCCGCCTGACGCATGGCGTCGCGTGCCGCCGCGTCATCGACCAGGTGCAGCAGCTCATCGGCAAAGGCAGAACCGTCGATATCGGCATCGGCGCAGAGCACGCCGGCCCCGGCGTCGACCAGATAACGAGCATTGGTGGTTTGGTGGTCGGCCGTCGCATGCGGATACGGCACGAGCACCGAGGGCACGGCGAGCGCAGCGATCTCGGCCACGCTCGATGCGCCCGAACGCGAGAGCACCAAATCGGCAGCAGCCAGCATATCGCCCATGTTGTCGATGTAAGGCTGGACGCGGTAACGCTTCGCCTCCTCGGGCGTCAGCGCCAAAGCGCGCTCGGTCTCCTCAAAGCCGTCGGCACCCGTCGAATGCAACACATAGAGGTTCTTGCGCGAAAGCAGCTCGTTTTTGAGCGAAACCACGCGCTCGTTGAGGTGCTGGGCGCCAAGTGAACCGCCAAAGACGAGCAGCAGCGTAGCGTCCTCGGGAACGCCAAGTGCCTTGCGGCCGCGAGCGCGATCGCCCTCGATCACCGAGCGACGTACGGGGTTGCCGGTCATGAGCACGTGGTCAGGGTCACCTTCGCGCTCAAAGACCGAACGCGCTGCCGGCACCGAGATGCACACGCGGGCGGCGTGGGAGTTCATCATCTTGTTGGCCAGGCCCGGAACAGAGTTCTGCTCATGCAGCAGATACGGAACGCCCGCGCCCTTGCACCACCCCAGCAGCGGAACCTCGACATAGGCACCAAAACCAATGGCGGCATCGGGCTTGCCGACCTTTGAGAAATGACTGGCGAGCGCACGCTTGGCTTTGTTGACACGCCACAGCGAGGTCAGCGCCGTCCAAGGACGGGAGCGGTCGAAGCCCGTGACCGTAATGGGCACAAAATCAAACCCAGCCTCGGGGACCAGACGACCCTCGAGCTTGCGCGACTGGCCCACGAACACAACGTGGTGGCCACGGTCACGGAGCTCTTCGGCCAAGGCGAGCGCGGGGTTGATGTGCCCTGCCGTGCCGCCGGCTGCAATAGCAACGGTCATTTTATCGGTCATGGTAGTCCCTTCGTACACGCGATCCCTGGCCGTCGGTACGCAGACGCGCCGACGGGTCTGAGTTCAAATCGATTCGATTATATCCGCCGCCCGCATTGCGAGGAGTGGGGCGCTGAGGACGACCTTGCGGCGCCGTTCGCTGACGCGGGCGGGCTGCGGGGTCGGTCGCAGAGCCATCCAGGACGGTAAAACCGTTACGCGAAGATCGCTCGCCGCGCACGTGGGGCACGCCGGCGGTACTCTCATCCATAACGGCAAAGCTCTCACGGCGGCGGTCATACTCATCGCGGCGGGCGCTCTCGTACGAAACGCGCAGGATCAACCCGGCAAGCATGAGCGACACAATAATCGACGAACCGCCGTAGCTAATAAATGGCAACGGTTTGCCCGTCATGGGAAACACGTTGAGGATGCCCAGCGCGTTAATCAAAAACTGCACTGCGAGAATGACCGCGGAGCCAGACGCCATGAGCGCGCCCCGACGATCGGTCGCCTGCTCGGCAATGCGAAACGCCGAGTAGATCAGCATCGCAAACACCAAGAAGAACAGCACGGTTCCGACAAAACCGACTTCCTCGCCAATGATGGCCAAGATGTAGTCGTTGTGTGCCTCGGGCAGATACGAGTACTTCATGGTTGAGTTGCCGATGCCACGGCCGAACAGACCGCCCGAGGCAAAGGCCATGATGGCAAGCGTGGCCTGATAGCCGTCACCATACTCGTCGGCCCAAGGGTTCAAGGCAACCTGAATACGCACCATACGGTATGGCTCTGCGACAAGCGCAATCACGATCACGAGAATGCCGAAGATTAGCACGCCGATGATAAATCTGGGGTCGAGACCCGCAAACAACGCCATGCACATGAGGGTCAACAGGATGATCAGGACAGTACCGAAATCGGGCTGGATAAAGATCAGAAAGAGCGAAATGCCCAGGTAGATGCCCATCTTGCGAAGGAATTCGTTGATGTTGCCACCGGGCGAAAAGAAGCGATCAAGCATGATGGCCGAATACGCAATGGCAAATGGCTTTAAAAACTCGGAAGGCTGGAACTGAATACCGGCGATGTTGAGCCAGCGCGTGGCGCCGCGGCTGCCGCTGCCCACCAAGAACACCAGAAGCAGTAGCCCCATCATGCCGATAAGGAAGATCCTGAGCACATCCTCCCCAAACCAGCTGTCCGGCAAAACGCGCACGATGGCAATCAGCGCCAGAACGCCGACCACGGCAAACGCGGCCTGTCGACCCAGAAAAAACGTCGCCGAGCCATTCTCGTGCAGCGCCTCGACCGAAGACGCCGAGTACACCATCAGCAGGCCAAAGCATACCAAGGTAAACAAGCAGGCCATGAATATCAAACGGGGGCGCATGATACGGGCGGGAACGCCGGCAATATAGCGTTCGCTAAACGACTGCCCGCCGCGGCTGGAACGCGGTGTGGTGCGACGTGAGGAAGCACGGTCCGAGTCGGGCCTCCTCATACCTTGTCGGGGGCTCTCCTCTCTCACCGCAACCCCTATTCCATTTGTGATTTCGCTGTAGCGGCAAGCTGAGCCACGTAGTCCTTAAACACGCGGCCGCGCTCCTCATAGCCCGAGAACTCATCGAACGAAGAACAGGCAGGAGAAAGTAAGATCACGTCACCACGGCTCGAAAGCGAACGGGCAACGTCCACGGCGTCGCGCAGGTCATCCGCCTGGGCGATATCCACATCGCCATCGACATCGGCCTCGTCCATAGCGGCGGTGAAGCGCTCGCGCGCATCGCCAAAGCAGACGACCGAGCGCACGTTGTCCATAACGACGCGCGCGAAGTCCGTGAGCGGCGTGCCCTTATCGTGGCCGCCGAGCAGCAAGATCACATCGTCATCGGGAAATGCCGTCAGCGCCTTCTCGACCGCATCGGTGTTGGTCGCCTTGGAATCGTTGACGTAGCGCACGCCGTCAATCTCGCCACACGGCTCCACGCGGTGCTCGAGCGGCTGGAACGAGGCCAGACCGCGGCAGACACCATCGACATCGGCACCGACTGCCAGGGCAGCCGTGGCAGCGCACAGGGCATTGATAACATTGTGATGGCCCGAGATCTTGAGCTCGGACGTGGCGACAAGCTGAGTCTCGACGCCCTTCAGGCGCACGACCATCTTGCCGTCGCGCACAAAGGCGGCATCCTTGCCCTCAGGCTCGTCAAAGGCAACCTTGCAGATGCGACGACCCGGCGTGTAGATGTACTCATCGAACTCGTGAATGCCGGCGTCTTCGACGTCGACAACCGCCAGATCGTCATCGACCATATTGTCAAACAGTTTGATCTTGGCAAGTGCATAGTTCTTATGGCTCTTATGCCAGCCCAGGTGGTCGGGAGTGATGTTGAGCAGCACCGCCACGCGGGGGTGGAGCTCGGTTGTCGTAGCAATCTGATAGCTCGAGAGCTCAGCCACAAACCACTCGTTGTGGGCTCGGCCGTCAATCTCGTTGACCGGCGGCTCGCCGATGTTGCCGACAGCAACGCTGGCCTCGCCGGCAGCCTTAAGCAGATAATCAGTCAGCGACGTGGTGGTCGTCTTGCCGTTGGTGCCCGTGATGGCAATCCAGTTATCGGGCGACAGGCGATAGGCAAACTCGGGCTCACCCATAATCTGGGCGGCATGCTCGCGCCCGGCCTTAAAGAAGCCCGAGAACTCCGAGATGCCCGGGCACGTCACGCATACGTCATAGGCGCCCTCGACCTGTTCGGTCCCATAGACAAACGACGCACCAGCAGCCTCGAGCGCACGCGTGGCGTCATTGGGCTCAGAGGTGCCACCGCCATACACGGTAACGGCGCTTACGCGCTCGGGATGTGCCAGCGCCCAGCGGGCGACATCGAGACCGGATTTGCCCTGACCCAAAACGAGCAGGCTAAAGACATCAGCAAGAGGCATGAAAGACCACTATCCCAACTGGAAGAACAGGGCAAGGCCAACGGCACCAAAGGCAGCAGCGATAATCCAAAAACGGATGACGACCTTGGTCTCGGCCCAGCCCTTCTTTTCGAAATGATGATGGATGGGCGCCATAAGGAAGACGCGCTTGTGCGTAAAGTGGAAGTAGACAACCTGAATCATGACCGACAGGGTCTCAACGATAAACAGGCCGCCGATGATAAGGGAGACGACCTCGGTGTTGGTCATGATGGACGTGCAGGCAAACGCGGCGCCCAGGGCAAGCGAGCCGGTATCGCCCATAAAGATGCTCGCCGGATAGCAGTTGAACCACAGAAAGCCCAAGCAGGCACCGGCACACGCGGTGCAGAAGATGGACAGGTTCACGTCCCCGTGCAAAAACGCCATGGCAGCCATGGCGAGCATGGCAATCATGGAGGTGCCGCCAGCAAGACCGTCAAGGCCATCGGTCAGGTTCACGGCATTAGAAAGACCGGCGATCATCAGCCAGCAAAAGACAATGTAGAGCCACGGGAACGAAAGGCCGCAGATGGTGGTCGAAAGCACGCCAAGGTCAATCGTCAGGCCGCCGGGAAAACGAATCTCGGGGGCGACGCCGCACCAGTTAACGGCAAGTACCGTAAAGGTGACACAGATAATGGTTAGGCCGATCATCTTGGCATGAGGCGTCAGACCGAGCGAGCGCCCATGCGTAACGGAGGTCAGGTCGTCGATCAGGCCCAGCACGCCGGTCGCCAGCGTGGCGAGCAGCACGAGCACGAGCTCGGTGGTGAGCTTGCCCATCAGCAGGCAGGTCAGCGAAATCGCAACAAGGATGATGACGCCGCCCATGGTCGGCGTACCCTGTTTAATCAAATGACGCTTGGGGCCGTCGGCTCGGACCTGTTGACCGATACCCTCGACCTTCAGCAGCTTGATCCACCACGGCATGAGCAGCAGCGCAATGGCAGCGGCGATGCCAAGCCCCAAAAAAGCCTGATACGTTGGATACGAGGGATTGCCGAACATGGGCTAGCACACACCTTCCACAAAGCGGTCGAGCTCAACAAAGCGGGAACCCTTGACCAGTACAACATCATGTTTTTCAAGCGCGCCGCCCATGCGGTCGAGCACCTGCTGATAATCGGAGAACACCTGGATGCGGTCCTCGTCCATGCCCATCATGCGCGCGGCATCGGCCATAAGCTGGGCCAGCTCACCACCCACGCACGCCAGCATGTCGAGCTTCTTGGCGGCCGCATAGGCGCCCACGAGCTCATGCATGCGAGGAGCCTCATCGCCCATCTCGCCCATCTCGCCCAGGATCGCCATGCGAGACCCCGTGCACGAAAGCGAGCACAGTAGATCGAGGCCAGCAGCCATGGATTCGGCACTGGCGTTATAGGAATCGTCGATGACGCGGGCACCGCTCTTGGCGCGCTTGATCTCCTGGCGGTGACCGGTGATCGTGAGGCCCCTAAAGGCAGCATCGATCTGCTCGGGCGTCACGCCCAGGCGATAGGAAACCGCGGCGGCCTTAACGGCATTAGGAACGGACTGCACGCCGGGGATGGCAAGCATGGTATCGATCGTCTCACCCTGGCCAAAATCGAGCGTAAAGACCGGACGTCCCTCGTCATCAACACGAATGTCGCGGGCACGGACCTCATCATCGTCCGAGACGCCGGCCAGCATCACATCGATACCAGCAGGCTGGGCGAACGTATCGCGAATGAACGGCGTAAAGTCGTCCTCGCCGCCCAAAACCAGCAGCGGCAAGAAGTCGCCGGCGGCGCACATACCCTGGACAATCTCGGCCTTAGCGCGGGCGATGTTCTCGCGGCTGCCCAAAATGCCGATGTGAGAGGTACCAATCTTGCTTACGATGGCAAGGTTGGGATTGGCGGACTGGGACAGGCGCTCAATCTCGTGGAAATGGTTCATGCCCATCTCGAGCACCAGGACCTCGGTATCGGCCGGAGCGGAAAGCACCGTGAGCGGCATGCCGATCAGGTTATTGAAATTGCCCTTGGTGGCCCAGACACGATAGCGCTTGGCGAGCACGGCGGCGAGCACGTCCTTGGTCGTCGTCTTGCCGATGGAACCGGTAATGCCAACGACCAGGCAGCCAAGCTCCAGGCGATACGTGTGCGCCAAACGCAGCAGAAACTCCTCGGGATCATCGGTCAGCAAGATGGCACAGCCCCTGTCCTGTGCCAGCGAGACCAGCTCGGCCTCGGGCTCACGCGTCATCACGACGGCGCCGGCACCCGACTGGACGGCACGGGAAGCAAAATCATTGCCGTCGACGTTTTCACCGGGAAAGGCGACGAAAATCGTCCCTTCCTCGACCTGGCGCGAGTCGATAACGCACCCGCGGCATACCCGATCGGCTTCTCCCGTCACGGTTCGGGCCCCTGTTGCGGCCGCGAGGTTGTTGACGGCGATCTCTATCATTGCAGCTCCCCTGTAAACCTAATAATGCTATCGGCGTATTGTATCCCAGCGCCGCGCATGCGTGGTGCAGGGCATGTGAACACCCTCATATGGGACAACAAACCAGGCCCCAAAGATTGTAACCCCCTACCTCGTGTGCGGGATACCCAGCACGTCGAGCGCGTTGGCCATAATGGACTGGAACGGCACCGCAGCGGCATCCGAGCCGCTCGGCGTTCCGTCGAGCGTGATATAGCACAGCACCTTGGGCGATTGTGCCGGTGCAAAGCCCATAAAGGACGACATATAGTTCTCCTTGAGGTAGCCGCCGTTCTCGTCGGCTCGTTCGGCCGTACCGGTCTTACCCGCCACGTCATAGCCGTCAACCGCGCCGCCAACGCCCGTTCCCTCGGACACGACCGTCTGCATGCACGATGTCACCTGGGATGCGGCATCCTCAGAAATCGCGCGCTCGCCTTCGCCCCAGTCCTTCTCGTCGCCCTTGCTGGACTTATAGAAGTGCGGGGTCATCATCACGCCGCCGTTGGCGATACCGCCCACGGCACGTGCGATCTCAATCGGCGAGACGGACAGTGCCTGTCCAAAGCTCATCGAGCCCAGCGTGGCGCCGTCATACTGGTCACGCTCCTTGACGATACCCAGGCTCTCTCCCGGAAAATCGACACCCGAGCTGTGACCGATGCCCCACTTGTCCACATAGGCGGCAAAGTCGTCGGCACCGATCTTGCGCCCCACTAGGACAAAGCCCACGTTGGACGAACGGCGCATCATCTCGCGCACATCCATGGTCATGGCATAGTCGCGCTTGTCGGCATCGGTGACGGTATCGTCGCCCACCTTGATGCTCGCCGGCACCTCAAACGACGTACTCGATCGCACGACGCCCAAGTCGAAGCCGGCGCCCGCCACGAGCGTCTTAAAGACCGAGCCGGGCTCGTAGGCGTCGGTGACCAGGCGCAGATTCATATCCTCGGTCTTGGCATTCTCCAGATCGGTCTGGTCGTAGGTCGGGTACGAGCAGGCTGCCAAAATCTCGCCTGTCGTAGGATCGGTGACCAGCGCCGAGCCGTTCTTGGCCTTAGTCTTCTCAACTGCCTCTGCCAGGGCATCCTCGGCCGCACGCTGGATATTGACGTCGAGCGTCGTCACGATATCAACGCCGTCGACCGCAGCCACCTTTTTATAGGCACCGCCCGCGATATAGCTGCCGTCCCTCGCGCGCTCGCGTACGAGAGAACCGTTCGTGCCGGTCAGAAGCTTGTTGTATTGCTTTTCGAGACCCGTCAAGCCGTCGTTGTCTACATTCACTACACCCAGCACCTGCGATGCCAGATTGCCGTATGGATATACGCGCTTCATGGCCTGCTCAAAAAGCACGCCGGGCAGGTTCTTCTTCTCCAGCGCCGCAACATCGTCTTCGTCCACCTGGCGCTTGATATACACCCAGGTTCCATCGGACTCAACGAGCTTGCGGCAGGTCTTTTTATCGATTCCAGTTGCCTTGACCAGCGCCGACACCGTCTTGTCAACATCCTCGACAAGCTGCGGGTTCACGGCGATGTTGCGACATTCGACCGACGACGCCAGCACGTTGCCGTTGCGGTCGTAGATGGTGCCGCGTTTGGCATAGAGGGTCTGCGCAAGCAGGCGGCGCGCATCGGCACGCTCGCGCAGTTTATCGGCTTCGACAATTTGATAGTCGGCAAGGCGAAAGACGCCCAAGCCCAAGCCAAGCCCGATGAAGCCCATGACGGCTTTGCGGCGAGGCAGAGGCGCGCCTGTGAGCCATTCGGTCGACGAACTCTTGCGCGACCTGGTGTTATGCACTTGAGGGCCGCCCGAGCCGCGAAGTCGCGACGCCGGGTCGTTGCCACGGGACCGCCCGGCGTTGTAAGATTGCCGACCCGTTCCTTGATAACCAGAACGTCCCCGCGACGAGGGACGTCCAGAACCGCGGCCCCCATCGGAACCGCGGCGATAGTCATTTGTCATACTCAGCTACCGTCTTGCTACTGAGCGGTCGCGGTCGCGTTGGCGCCCGCGGCTGCATCCTGCGAAAAGTCAAGCGTAACGCTCTCGCTGGGCTCCACCATGCCATAAGCGCCCGCAAGGTCGCGAATGCGCGTGTCGGCGCCATAGACCGAATGCATGACCTCCAGGTCGGAGCTCTCATCGGTCGCCTTTTCGAGCGTGCTGGTAAGCTCGGCGTTGCTGTTGAGCACCTGGGCCGTAACGCCGGCGAGCGCCACGCGGGCGACGCCGATCGTCATGAAGATAGCCGCAATGATGCAAAACGTTTTAAGAACGCTCATGAAAACCGGGCTTACCGCCTGGTTTGCCTGACGGCCCGCGCCCGTGTAGACATCAAAGCGCGGCGTGCGCTGCTCACGGGGAGCAACGGGAGCCTGCGGCGTCTCACGATAGGCGGGCATGGCGTTCATATCATAGGCGAGTGCTGCGCTTGAAGTGTTGTAGCCCATGATATGCCGCCTCCCATCCCGAGTACGTTGGTAGTGTGTTTAAGCTTCGTTTATGGTGCGAGCGGGAGGTCCAATATCGCGCGGTCGCGCCTACAGACGCTGCGCCACGCGGATTTTGGCTGATCTCGCCCGAGGGTTGCGCTCAACCTCATCAGGCTGGGCAACCAAGGGTTTGCGGGTGATGACCTTGAGTATCGGCACGTTGCCGCACACGCACACCGGAATCTCCGGCGGGCACGTGCACCCCTGGCTCATCTCCTTAAAGTGGTTCTTTACGATACGGTCCTCGAGCGAGTGATACGAGATGACGCAGATACGTCCGCCCGGGTTGAGCCACCTGGTGGCGGCATCAAGCCCTCGTTCGAGCACATCGAGCTCGTGATTGACCTCGATGCGAATGGCCTGGAAACTTTTCTTGGCCGGGTGTCCGCCATGCCGACGAGCGGCAGCCGGGATACCCGCCTTGATGATCTCAACAAATTGGCCGGTGGTTTCGATCGGTTCTTGCTCGCGGCGGCGCACGATCTCGCGCGCAATCTGCGAGGCGAACTTCTCTTCTCCGTAGACGCGTAGAATCCGGGCGAGGTCGTGTTCGTTATAGGTGTTGATGACCTCAGCTGCGTTTAAGGTGTTATTACCCGGATCCATCCGCATGTCCAATGGGGCGTCCTCGTTATACGAAAAGCCCCTGCCAGGGATATCGAGTTGCGGTGACGAAACGCCCAAATCGAACAGGAAGCCATCGACCCCGGGCACCTCGGCCGAGCAAAGCAGCTCGTCCAAGTCGCCGAAGTTGCCCTTCAGCAGCTGGTGCGGAACGCCGGGAACCTCGCGGTCCAGACGGGCGCCAGCGGCCTCGAGGGCCATGTCGTCCTGATCGACGCCGAGCAAAAGGCCCGTCTCCCCCACCTGCGCGGCCATCTTTACCGAATGGCCGGCACCGCCAAGGGTGCAATCGCAGACAACGGAGCCGCTCTTTAGCCGCAGCGACTCAAGCACTTCGCCGAGCATGACAGGTTCATGCCGATATTCTTGTGTCAAGATCCCACGCTCCATCCGTTACCCGTGCCTTGCCCTTACGAGAAGAAGAGGTCCAGCAGGGCCTCATCGTCATCGTCCTCATCGGCCGCGGCGCGATCCCAAACCTCAAGGTGGTCGTAGTTGCCCACAACCGTGACCTCGCGGTCGAGGTTCGCCTGCTTGCGGAGAGACTCGGAAAGACCGATACGACCGGCGCTGTCCACGTCCATCGACGTGGTGCGCTTGTTGATCGCCCTCATGAGCTTCTGGTCATTAATGTCACGCGGGTTAAAACCCCCGTGGCCCTCACGACCCGCGAAGAGTCCTTCGACCCACTTATCGAAGGCCTCGGCAGAGAACACGTACAGAGCATCGACATCCAGGGCTTTGAACACGCGAACGTGCTCTCCAAGCTCCTCGCGAAGGGGTGCAGGCAGGGACAGACGACCTTTTGCATCGAGATTGCGCTCGTATGCACCAGTCATTCCCATGTGCGCCCTCCCCTCGGTTACTCAGATGGCACGTACGCGGGGAACCACCCCGCCTGTCGACGTCATCAATAATATGGGGAACCGCCCCATTTTCTGTCTCTTATACACATCTCCGAGCCCACGAGACCGTACTAGATCTCGTA
>URSP01000005.1:0-43354 GCA_900550515.1 uncultured Collinsella sp.
AGGAATCGAACCCGCAACCCACTGATTACAAATCAGTTGCGCTACCGTTGCGCCACACTGGCACACTTGGCGCTCTCGCGCGAAGCCAATTAAGAATAAAGGAATTACGGACGGGGCGCAACAGACCCTTCGACCGACCACATCTCAAAACCCTTCGTCAGAACGAATAGTTTTAATTACAATGGAATAGATAAAACTATTCGTTCTGACGAAGGGTTTCTCGATGCTTACCACCAAGGAAGCCGCCGAGCTACTCGGCATCACTCCGCGCAGGGTGCAGGAGCTCATAAAAAACGGAGCACTTGAGGCCCGCAAGGCTTCTGGCGTATGGCTCATCGACAAAGACAGCGTCGACACGCGACTCCGCTCCGTGACCAAAACGGGGGGACGTCCCCGCCGCGGCTACGGTAAGAGCGAGATCGCGTTCACCCTCATGAACCGCACGTATGAAGTCGCTCAGCTGGTCTACAACACATCGCGAAAAGACTTTGCCCACATCGGTGCCGACGTCGATTACGCCCACGCCCCTATTGGGGTATTTGGCCCTAATAGCCCCGTATCGCTCGACTCTTTCCGCACTTGGTGGCGCGGCCGCGGTATCCCGCTCGCACGCATTGGGCTAGCCTCCCTGCTTGCAGAAGCCGCAGTCGATGTTCCCGATGAACTCGTACAGCGAAATCTTGGCCTCTCCTTATCCGACCAGTATTGGATAAGGCCCCAAAGTTCCGGTCTCGCCTGGGAGGACATTAACTTCTTCAATAACGCCTTTGATGACGTCTCACTGTCCATTGCGCCCTTTGCCCCAGAGGGAAAAGCGGCTGCCGCAAAGCCCGATAACACGTCGGACGGCAATCTTCAAAAGTACTGGACATGCGAGGGCGGGCGTCGAATTCTGCATAAAGCAGGAGCGCATCTAAACCAGGAACCCTATAACGAAATGGTGGCGACTGCACTTCACCGTCGCATCCTGAACACTTACGATTATGTACCCTATTCGCTCGAAGGCGCGGGCACTTCCGCCTTGAGCACATGCAGTGTCTTCTTAACTGACGAAGAAGAATATGTCCCTGCGTTCTATGTAAACCAGCATGCAAATGCAGACGAGCGACTAACCGATTACGAACGGTATGTAGCAAACTGCGAGGAGCTTGGAGCGACAGATATAAAAGACGCCCTTGGCCGCATGATCGTATGCGATGACATCATTGCCAACTACGATCGTCATTGGCGCAACTTCGGCCTCGTGCGAAACGTCAACTCACTGGTCTGCAGACCAGCCCCCATCTTCGATTCGGGCTCATCACTCTGGTGCAACATATCACTAGAGGAGCTTAGGGCGGGAGAGCACAGTTTTACCAGTGCGCAATTTCATTCAAGCCCCGCCAAACAAATGTTGCTCGTCGAGGACATGAGCTGGTTTGACGGCGACAAACTCGAAGGCTTCGTTGACGAGGCAATCGAGATTCTGTCCAGAAACGACGCGCTCGCGGCAAGGCTGCCATATCTAAAAGAGGCGCTTACATGGCGCCTCCGTAGAATGATCGACATCGCTGAATGGAGTTAGCGAGACAGCGTCGCGCCGTCAGCTCACCTACCTCCCGCGCAGGGCCTTGAGCTTGGCCAGGGCATCGGGGCTCAGGCGGCTGCCCAGAGTCATCTTGATCTGCGGAGCTTCCTCTGCCTCGTGAACGTCGTTATCAATCTGTTTGATCTCGTCCACCAGCATACGGCTCGAGATGCGCGTGACGCCCTTGCCCATGACGACGGCTTGGATTGTGCCGTCACTCGATACCACGGAGCACGCACGGCCTTCCTCACGTGCCTCGATGCAGAGTTTCTGCACCACGGTATCGGCAGAGACGCCCGTCGGCGAAAACTCGATGCGCACGCCACGGGCCGGCAGATTGGGGCGCTCGCTGGAGATATTGCCCGCGCCGTCAAATACGATCACAGCCTCGTAGCGGCCCTGGGCAAACGCAGCTACGTCATTAATGAGCGCCGTGCGCGCCATATCGTGAACGTCGCTGGAATACGGATCGTCAGAATGGTCGTACACGAGCTTTTCGTAGCGCGGCGTACAGTGGATCACGTTGTAACCGTCGACCACCAGCAGCTCGGGCTTGTTGGAGTGCACCGTCGAGACCGGGTCAGCGATAGCCTGCGCAAACGCATTGCCGCCCACGCCGTAGGTCGCGGCCGAAACAATCGGCTTGGCCGAGCCCTCGCCAAAGCGCTTGGCCTTGGACTTGGCACGGTTCTTTTTGGACATGCGCTACTCCTCCCCCATGAGCTCGCCGGCGTTGCGGCGCAGCCACTCAAAGCACAGCGCCGTGGTCGCCTGGGCAACATTGAGGCTCTCGGTCATGCCGCGCTGGGGAAGCTTGGTCAAAAAGTCGCATTTCTCGAGCACCAGGCGCGAGATGCCGTCGCCCTCGGAGCCCATGACGAGCGCCACGCGGCCCTCGAAGGGAGCATCCCAGCAACTGCCCTCGGCGTGCTCGGAGGCACCGCCCACCCAAAAGCCAGCGGCCCTAAGATCGTCGAGCGCACGGGCGATGTTGGGCACTTGCGCGATAGGCAGATGCATGACGGCGCCGGCTGAAGTCTTGTAGCTGCCCACAGTCACGCCGGCAGCGCGCTTGTTGGCGATGATGACGCCGGCCGCGCCCACAACCTCGGCGGAGCGCACGATGGCACCAAAGTTGCCGTCGTCAGTCACGTGGTCGAGCACCACGACAAGTGCCGGGCCCTCGCCTGCGCGGTCGAGAATATCGGCGACATCGGCATAGGGGAAGTTGCCAACCTCGAGCGCGATGCCCTGGTGAGCGCCATGGCTCGACAGTGCGTCGAGCTGCGCGCGCGGCACATACTTAATGCGGACACCCGCGGCGTTGAGGTCGTCGACCAGGCGCGACAAGGCGGCATCGCGCTCCCCGCCCTCGGCAATGAGCGCGCACTTGATGGGAAAACCAGTGCGCAGCGCCTCGGCGGCAGCACGGCGACCTTCGATAAACTCGCCCTTGGGAGCCTGGACAGCGTCGCGGTTGCGATCGCGCTGCGGACGTGCGGCCTGAGTGCGATCACGCTGGCCCTTGGGAGCGGCAGCGCGGTCGTTGCGGCGAATCGGACGCGAGCCAGAAGCGGCCTGCTTGCCGCCACGAGGCGCACGCTTGCGATTGTCGGCCATAAGACGGCCTCCTTAAATAGAAAACGAACAAGAATCGACCGTCCGAGCCACGGCACCTTGCCTTTCAATCGTCGGGCATGACCACCAGGTCTATGCCTTCCTCTTTCAAGGCAATCTGCAACACCTCGAACGGTCGACAAATACTAGAGGGTCTTAATACGAGTACCCGCGGCCGTATCCTCAATCGTCAGTCCCAGGTCCTTGAGCTGATCACGGATGGCATCTGCCAGATCCCAGTTCTTGGCGGCGCGGGCCTCGGCGCGGGCCTCGAGAATCTTGGCAGCGGCCTCGTCCACGTCGTCACCCGTGTAGGCGACCAGGCCGGCGGCAACGCCCAGCAGGCCCAGCGGCAACTCGACCTTGGGCTCGGGAAGCTCAACGCCAAACGTATCGAGCAGCTCGACCAGCGTATCGGCGGCAGCAAGCGCAGCGGCCTTGTCGGCAGCATCGCCCGCCTGCTCCAGGTACTGGTTGCACTCGGTCACAAAGCCAAAGACAGCACCCATGGCACCGGCGGTGTTAAAGTCGTCGTCCATGCACTCCTTAAAGGCGGCGCGGGTCTCGGCGGCCTTGGCGGCAAACGCCTCGGATGCTGCCTCATCGGCATCGGCCGTCGCGTGGCTTGCAGCCCAGCGCAGGTTCTCGACCGTACCGGCGATACGCGTGAGCGAGTTCTCGGCACCCTCCAGGCGCTCCCAAGAAAAGTCGAGCGGCGAGCGATAGCTCGTCTGCAGCATCAACAGGCGCAGGGCGGCAGCGGAGTGCTGCTCGAGGACCTCGGCCAGCGTAAAGAAGTTGCCGAGCGACTTGGACATCTTCTCGCCGTCTACCAGCAGCATGCCCGTGTGCATCCAGGTGTTGGAGAAGCCCTGGTGCCAGGCGCAGGTGGCCTGGGCACACTCGTTCTCGTGATGCGGGAAGGCAAGGTCGGAGCCACCGCCGTGGATGTCGATCGGAGTACCCAGGTAGCGATGCACCATGGCGGCGCACTCGGTGTGCCAACCGGGACGGCCCTCGCCCCAGGGGCTCGGCCAGCTGGGCTCGCCGGGCTTGGCGGCCTTCCACAGGGCAAAGTCGAGCGGGTCGTTCTTGTCCTCGTTCTCCTCGATGCGCGCGCCAACCATAAGGTCGTCGATGTTGCGGCCCGAGACCTGACCATAGTTGGGATCGCTGCGCACGGCAAAGTACACATCGCCGTTATCGGCTGCGTAAGCGTGACCCTGCTCGATAAGCGTCTTGATCATGGCGATCATGGGGCCGATCTCCTTGGTGGCGCGGGGGCGCACATCGGGATCGAGCACGTTGGCGGCGCGCATGACGCCGATGAACTTGTCGGAGAACTCCGTCGCGACCTCGGCGGCCGTGCGGCCCTGCTCGTTGGCGCGCTTGATGATCTTGTCATCGACATCGGTGAGGTTCTGGGCGAACGTGACCTCGTAGCCGCTCGCGATGAGCCAGCGACGAATCACGTCAAAGCTGATGAACGTGCGGGCATTGCCGATATGGATGTTGTCGTAGACCGTGGGGCCGCACACGTACATGCGGACCTTGCCGGACTCGATGGGCTGGAACTCTTCCTTTTTATGGGTAGCGCTGTTGTAGATACGCATTCGTTACTCCTTAACGGTTTTCTGTAGCAGGCAGACGGCCCAGGCGCCGATTCCCTCGCCCTGGCCTTCCCAACCGAGCTTTTCGGTCGTAGTGGCGGCGACGCCCACGTTTTCGACGTCAACGCCCAGGGCATGGGCAAGGTTGGCGCGCATGGCATCGCGGTGCGGGGTGATCTTGGGTTGCTGACAGGCAATGGTGCAATCGGCATCGACAAACTCGAAGCCCAGCTCGCGCGCATAGTCCATCACGCGAGCGAGCAGCACCATCGAGTCGGCGCCCTCATAGGCGGGATCGGTGTCGGGGAATAGCTTGCCGATGTCTCCCCCGCGGCAGGCGCCCAGAATGGCGTCGGCCAAGGCGTGCGCGAGCACATCGGCATCCGAGTGGCCCAGCAGGCCGCGCTCGTAGGGAATGTCGACACCGCCGATGATACATCGACGCCCCTCCACCAGACGGTGGACGTCGTAGCCATGGCCAATGCGCAGGTTACTGAACATGGGGAAGGTCCTCTCCCTCGGCCATGCGACCGAGCAGAATCGCGGTTACAGGACGCAGGTCCTCGGGCACCGTCACCTTAAGGTTGTCGCGCGGGCTCTGAACGCAACGGACGCGTCCGCCCATGCGCTCGACCAGTGACGAATCATCCGTGCCGATAAAGCCCTCGGCAATCGCCGCGGCATGGGCGCGCTTCATGGCGTCGACACTAAAGATCTGCGGCGTCTGCGCGGCCCAATAGAGCTCACGCGGCGGCGTCTCGACGATGTTATCGCCGTCAACGATCTTGAGCGTGTCGATCGCGGGCTGACCGCACACGACACCGTCAAGAGCACGGTCGCTCACGAGCACGTCGATAGCGTGGTCGATAGCCTCGGTCGTGATGAGCGGACGGGCGCCGTCGTGGATAGCGACATATTCGAAACCCGCCGGCACCGCGTGCACGCCGGCGCGGGTGGAATCCTGACGAGTATCACCGGCATCGGCAAAGCTGATGGGCGTGTCATAGTCAAACGGGTCGATGGCCAGGCGGCGCATCTCGGCACGGCGCTCGGCAGGACACACCACCACAATGTGGCCGACCTTGTCGCTACGATCGAACGCGCGGATGGACCAGCTCATGAGCGGACGACCTGCCACGTTAACGAGCTGCTTGCCGCCGGGATTTCCAAAGCGCTGACCGCTGCCACCGGCAACGACCACGGCGCATACGGGCGCCATTATGCGTTCCCCTGTTTGGTGCCCTTCATGCGGTACAGCGAGTCCGCAAGAATGGCAGGGTTGTTGACGCCAAAGTCGCCCAGGCGCTCCGGGTCCTCGCTGATGTCATCCATGAGCTCCTGCAGCGAGCCATACTCGTCGACGATCTTCTCGGCCACGCCGTCGCGCACGACGGACACGCGCGAAAGCGTGCGCAGGCCCAGCGGCGTCATGACGGAGTCCTCGTCCAGGTCGTCATAGCCCAGAACTGCCGCCACGTGCTGCGGGTCGGACAGGTCCTTAGGCGTCATGCGGCTCAGCTCAGCGCGAATCTTCTCGGCGTTGGCCTCAGAGGAATCGCTTGCGTAGTCGCGGATCATCAAGTCGTATTCGGTATCCATGCTGGAGCCCGCGAGCTGCTCGAGCTGCATCTGCACGAGCTTGCCCTGGTTGCCCAGCTTGACAATGCAATCCTTAAGCTCGGTCTTTGCCTGCTGCATGATCTCGAAGCTCGAGAAAATACCGGTAATGTCGGCGAGCGTGACGTAGTCGTCGAGCTCGAGGGCCGTCAGGCGCAGCAGGGAGCGGTCGAGCGACTGACGGGTAGTCTGGAGCGTGGCGACGAGCTGGTTGACCGAGCTCATGATGGTGGTGACGGGCTGGATCTCGTAACTCTTGCCGTGGACGTACACGTTAACGACGGCGCGACGAGCCGAGACCGAGATCACGATGGCGTCGGTGAGCACCGACATGCGAGCGGCAGTACGGTGACGCATGCCCGTCTCACTCGTGGCGAGCGAGGGATCGGGATTGAGGTGGAAGTTGGCGCGCAGGATCTGGGTGAGGTCGCCATCGATAACGATGGCGCCGTCCATCTTGGAAAGCTCGAACAGGCGGTTCGAGGTAAACGAAATGTTGAGCGGGAAGCCGTCGTTACCGGCAGCGAGCACGTTTTCAGTGTCGCCGACGCAGATAAGGGCACCCAGGTGACCGGCAATGATCATGTCGAGGGCGGTGCGGATCGGCTGACCAGGTGCCGTCAGGCGAATGGCCTGTTCCATACGCTTTTGCAGCTCGTTCTTATCCAAGGCATCGCTCCCATCGTATACGCTCCATAAACGTCAATAAGTTTCTCACGGTTTGCCCCTGTGACGCCCGCAAAATCCGATGCTTACAGAATGAGCGAACACAGCTTAGGTAGCTCATTTGGGACGGGATCTTTTGACCACCCATGTGGTAGCATCGGGTCTCATATAAATGAGGGAGTAGTCGTGTAATCGGGTTCGCCCGCAGAGAGGGAGCCAGACTATGGGACTCGCAGAGCTCGTGTTGCTCGCCGTTGGCCTTTCGATGGACGCCTTTGCCGTTTCCATCTGCAAGGGCCTTGGCATGAAGAAGATCAACCTTAAAGTCGCCGTGGTGCTCGGCCTGTTCTTTGGCGGCTTTCAGGCCGGCATGCCCGTAATCGGATGGGCGCTCGGCAGTCAATTCATGGGCTTCATCGGACCCATCGACCATTGGATCGCCTTTATCCTTTTGGCCTTCATCGGCGGCAAAATGCTATGGGAAGCCTTTACCGAAGACGAGGATGAAGGCGACGGCAAGGATGCCGAAAAGATTGACCTGGGCGAGTACCTGATCCTCGCCATCGCCACCTCGATTGACGCGCTCGCCGTGGGTATCTCGTTTGCGGCGCTCTCGGTCGACATCGTTCCAGCTGTATCGCTCATCGGCATCACGACCTTTGTCTTCTCCGTCGCCGGCGTAGCGATCGGCCACACCTTTGGCGCGCGCTACGAAAAACCCGCCACCATCGTGGGCGGCGTCGTGCTCATCCTCATCGGGCTTAAGATCTTGCTTGAGCATCTGGGGATCCTCGCACTGTAACGAATAACGGCCGCCCGGCATTACGCCAGGCGGCCGTTTTCATAGCCAGCCGTTTTAGAGTGGCTTAACCAAGGCGACCTTTACGCAGCGAGGCGCTTGAGGACGTCGATGAGCAGCTCGTAGAAGCGCTCGGCAGAAGCGAGCTCCATGCTCTCGTCCGGGGTGTGGACATCGGAGAGCGTCGGGCCCACGGCGATGGCGTCCAGGCCGTGCAGGGCCTCGGCAAACAGGCCGCACTCAAGGCCGGCGTGAATGGACTCGATGCGCAGCTCGGAGCCAAAGAGCTCGCGATAGCTCTCGACGAAGACGTCGCGGACCGGCGAATGCTCGGCATAGCTCCAGCCGGGATACTCGAACTCGAACTTGGCGTCGAAGCCCAGGACATCGGCCAGCGTCTGCAGGCGGTCCTTGAACTCGTTCTGCAGCGAGGTGATCGAGGAGCGCGGGGACAGCATGATCTTGACCTGGTCGTCAGAAGTGGCAACCACACCGATGTTGGAGGAAACCTCGACGGAGCCGTCGGTGGCGACGTTGCGGCGAATCACGCCGTTAGGGGCAAGACGCAGGGCGCGGATGAGGGCAAGCGCGGACTTCTGGTCCATGGCCTCGACCTCGGCGTCGTCGGCAATCTCGACGGTGCAGGTAAAGCCGGGGTCGAAGACCTCGAGCTCGGCAGTGACGTCGGCGATGATGCCCTTTGCAATCTGGGCCGCGGCCTCGGCGGCAGCGTGGTCGGCGTAGACCAGAACAGCCTTGCACTCACGGTTGATGGCGTTGTCCTTGGTGCCGCCGTTAAAGCTAACGATGGCGGGCTCGCCGGCAACCATCAGGCGGTCGATGATGCGGGCCATGATGAGGTTGCCGTTGCCGCGCTCCAGGTGGATATCGCTGCCGGAGTGACCGCCCAGCAGGCCGGAGATGTCGAGCGTGAGGGTGCTACCGGTCTTGTGCTCGCGCACGATCGGGCAGGTGTAGGTAACGACGACGCCGCCGGCGCAGCTGACGGTGGCAACGCCCTCTTCCTCGGAGTCAAGGTTAATCATGGTGCGGGCGCTAATCTGGGACTTGTCGAGCGTCTCGGCGCCGACCAGGCCAGTCTCCTCGTCGGTGGTGAATACGCACTCGAGGGCGGGGTGAACGATCGAATCGTCATCGAGAACAGTGAGCATCAGAGCGACGGCGATACCGTTGTCGGCACCCAAGGTGGTACCGTTGGCGGTGAGGACGCCGTCCTTGACGACCAGGTCGATACCATCGGTCATAAAGTCGTGCTCAACGGAGCCCAACTTGTCGCACACCATATCGATGTGGCCCTGCAGCATCACGGTCGGGGCATTCTCGGCACCGGCAGATGCGGGCTTGCGAATGATGACGTTGTAGACCTCGTCCTGATACACATCGAGGCCGCGCTCCTTGGCAAACGCGACCAGGAAATCGCTGATGCCCTTCTCATTGCCAGACCCACGGGGGATCGCGCTGACCTCCTCAAAGAAATGGAACAGCTGGGCGGGCTCATAGCCGGTGATCTTGTAGTCCATGGTGCCTCCTTGGCGCAACTGGTTAGACAGTAAGATATGCGACTTGTATATTCCCAGACTTTGCGTGCATAAACCAGTCGAAAACGCCGAGCGCCCTCGCATCATCGGCTAACGGTGGACCGTATAGCGTAACGGTCACAACTTCCGCAGCTCTACAAATCGAGGCGCCCTTTCCGGAGCGCCTCGATTGCGCGTATCAAATTGTCGCCACGCCCTACAGCGCGCCGGAACCGGCTTGCATCATGCCGCCGGGGCCCGAGTTCACGCCACTGCTCACAGGTGCGGCGTTTCCGGTGTGCGGCGCCGCCGGAGCGGTATCGCCCCCGAGTGCACCCGCCGGACGCGGCGCCGGAATCTCACCCGTGCCGTGGCTAAAGACAAACTTGCCGTCGACCACGTCGCACAGGACGGTATCGCCCTCGCCCCACTCGCCGGCCAGCAGCTCCTCGGACAGCGGATCCTCGATGAGCTTTTGGATGGCACGACGCAGAGGACGCGCGCCGTTGGTGAGGTCGGTGCCCTCGGCCACGATCTTGTCATAGGCCGCATCGGTGAGCTTGATGTTCATGCCGTTGGCAATCAAACGCTGACGTAGGTCGTCCACCAGCAGGTGCGCGATCTTGGTGAGATTCTCGCCCGAGAGCTTCTGGAACACCACGATGTCATCGATACGGTTGAGCAGCTCGGGGCGGAACAGGCGCTTGAGCTCGCCCATCGCGCGACCACGGATCTCACTCGACGTGAGACCCTGCTCGCCGGTGGTGCCAAAGCCCACGCTCGCATCCTGCGCAATCTCGCGGGCGCCCACGTTGGACGTCATGATGATCACGGTGTTGCGGAAGTCGACCGTCTTGCCCTGGCTATCGGTCAGGCGGCCCTCCTCCAGCACCTGCAGCAAGATGTTGAAGATATCGGGGTGCGCCTTCTCGATCTCGTCGAACAGCACGACCGAGTACGGGTGGCGACGAACGGCCTTGGTGAGCTGGCCGCCCTCGTCGTGACCGACGTAGCCCGGAGGGCTACCGATGAGCTTGGAGACCTCGAACTCGCTACCGAACTCGGACATGTCGAAGCTGATGAGCGCGTCCTTGCTGCCAAAGAGGTACTCGGCGAGCGTCTTGGCGAGCTCAGTCTTGCCCGTGCCGGTGGGGCCCAGGAAGATAAAGCTACCGCCGGGGCGACGCGGGTCCTTGAGCGGCGAGCGGCTGCGGCGCACGGCCTTGGCGACGGCCTCGACGGCCTCGTCCTGGCCGATAATGCGGGTCTTGAGCACGCTTTCGGTCTGCAGCAGGCGACGGCTCTCGCTCTCGGTGAGCGAGGAAACCGGCACGCCCGAAGTCACGGACACGATGTCGGCAATCTGACTCACGTCGATGGTGAGCGGGCTGGCGTCGAGCTCGGCGGTCCAGGCGGCCTTGGCTTCGGCGAGTTCAATCTCGGCGGCCTTCTGCTGCTCGGTGATCTCGGCGGCCTTGTTCATGTCATCGCTCTCGGTGGCCTCCTGCGCGGCGGCCTTAAGCTCCTCTATGCGATGCTCAGCCTCGCGCACCGGCTCGGGCGCGCGATTCGCGGCGATGCGAGCGCGGGCACCGGCCTCGTCGATGAGGTCGATGGCCTTATCGGGCAAGAAGCGATCCTGGATGTAGCGGTTGGAAAGATTCGCGGCGGCCTCGATAGCACCCTGCGTATAGCGCACATGGTGGTGCTCCTCGTAGCGAGGCTTGAGCGCGGTCAGGATCTTGACCGTGTCCTCGACGCTCGGCTCCTCGACATCAATGGTCTGGAAGCGACGCTCGAAGGCCGGGTCCTTGGTGAGGTACTTGCGGAACTCCTCGGCCGTGGTGGCACCGATGATCTGGAAAGCACCGCGCGCGAGCACGGGCTTGAGCATAGAGCTCGCATCGATAGAACCCTCGGCAGAACCGGCACCGATGATGGTGTGCATCTCGTCGATAAACAAGATGACGTCGTCGGCTTCGGTCGCCTCCTGGATCACGTTCTTGAGGCGCTCCTCAAACTCACCGCGATACTTGGCACCCGCGACAAGACCCGGCAGATCGAGCGTCCAGATATTCTGGTTCATAAGATTCTCGGGCACATTGCCAGCAGCAATCTGCTGCGCCAGGCCCTCGACGATAGCCGTCTTGCCCACGCCGGGATCGCCCAGGATAAGCGGATTGTTCTTGGTGCGGCGCGAAAGGATCTCCATCATGCGCTGGACTTCCTTTTCGCGGCCAATCACGGGATCGAGCTCGCCGTCGCGCGCCTTTTGCGTGAGGTTGGTGGCGAACTGCTTGAGCGTGTCGGTGCCGCTCCCCTTTTGCTGAGAGGCATCCGAGCCGCTAAAGAACGGCAGGCCCGCACCGGGACGACCAGCGCCAGCGCCAGCGAGCGGACGCTTCTTGTCCTGATCCTTGGCAGTGAGCTTTTCGATGGCCTTTTTAATGGAAGCAGACGACACGCCCAGGCGCATGAGGATGTCCATGGCCATGCCGTTGCCCTCTTCGACGATGCCGATCAGCAAGTGCTCGGTCGAAACGTAGGTCTGGTTGTTCTCGCGTGCCACGCGGAAGGAGCGCTCCATCACGCTGATGACGAGCGGCGTAAAGGCGAGCTTGGCAGCCTCGGTCTCCTCGCTGGGCTCGGGAACCGTGGTCTGGACCTCTTTGAGGGTATCCATGATGTCATCATAGGAGATGTCGAGCGAACGCAGCGCCTCGGCGGCAATGCCCTCGTCCTCCTTGGCAAGCGCGAGCAGCAGGTGCTCGGTGCCCACCTTATTTGAATGAAGATCGAGCGCTTCTTGCTTGGCCATGGACATGACCTTACGCGCACGATCGGTAAAACGGTCTAACATGCTAGTTCCTCTTAGACGAGCTAGTTTTTTCAAACGCAAAGCGCCGCCCCGCGGCAGCGCTTTGGTCTCTTTACCCATATGGAGTATATGTTAACAGCTGGAGGAATATCTATAAACCCGGCTCACATGAATGCAGGTTATGACCGCATCGCGGGACTCACCGCGCGATGCGCGACGGGCGCCCCGCAAGAGAAACCCTAGACGTCTTTCACCACGTCGGGACTCGTCGCACGCGATGCGCGATAGGCATCGGCCTCCTTGGAGACGCGTTCGAGCAGCTCGGATGTATCGACGCCCTCGACTTGCGCGACCGTTTCAACCGTCTGCATGGCGACCGCCCTCAGGTACGCGCACGCGCTGTCCCCCAGCTGCTCGAGGTCTATCTCCTCGCCGCCCTCCCGGGCAAAGCCGACCGCCATCACAAAGCCCATGATGCCCGAGACCAGAAAGCCCACCGCAAAGCTCGAATCTGCCTTGAGCTCTTCTCCGTCGGGGTGGACGATCTCTCTCACGCGGTCGATGATGATCGTATGGATGCCCTGCTCGACCTGCTCGGCGGCACCCGCCCTCATGGTGATGACGATGCGCCGCAGCAGGCAGCGGACGTCGCGCCGGTCGAACGCCGAAAGGTCGCCCTCGCTCGAAAAATGCCAGAGGGCATCGGTGATGAGCTCGTTATCCTGCAGCAGCTGGGCTATGGCGATGGCGACGAGTTCATCGAAATCGTGAAAATAGTAGTAAAACGTTCCGCGATTGCACTGGGCGGCGCGGGTCACCTCGCCAACCGACAGCTCGAAGATGCTGTTGTTCTCGATGAGCTCCCAAAACGCCTCGATGATACGGGTGCGTGCATCGGGCGCATCGGCGTCCTTACGCGGTCTCGCCATGCGCCTCACCGCACCCGTGCGCCTTGGCGTTCATGATGAGCATCTGAAGACGGTTCTCCACGTTGGCGAAGCTCACGTCGGGATCGTAGTCGAGCGGCAGGAACTGCGCCGTGGGATACTGCTCCTTGAGCGCATGGATGAGCCCGCGCCCCACGACATGGTTGGGCAGACACCCGAACGGCTGCAGGATCACGAAGTTGCGGCAGCCGCGCTTGGCGTGCTCGAGGATCTCCGCCGGAATCAGCACGCCCTCGCCCGCATCGAACGTATGGTGCAGGATCTTATCGCTCGCGCGCACGAGCTCGGGCATGCGCGTCGGCGGCTCGTAGAGCGGGCTCGCCGCGCCCAGGCGGTCGCAACGGTCGTGCGCGAGCTCGAACAGGTTGTCCGCCGTGGCGTACCAGGCCTTTTCGGGCAGCGACAGGTCGACGTGGAACTCGCGCGACTGCGCATGCTTGTAGAAATAGGTCTTGCGGATCACGTCGGTCATGCGCGCCTCGATGACCTCGAGCCCGTTGTCCTCGAGGTAGCGCTCGATCTCGTGGTTGGCGCCGAGATGGAAATTGAGCAGGTACTCGCCCACGATGAGAACGGTCGGATGCGGGTTCGAGCGGTCGTACGGAACGGCGTCCATGATCGCAAGCGCGCGTTTGAAGCCCGTCGCCTGGCCTCTCAGCCCCGAGCGCTCCATGCCCTCGATAACCTCATCGAGCGCGCGGTCGAACGCAGCGTCCGCCGCGCCCTTCTCGAGCTCATAGGGACGGATGCGCCTAAGCATGGCCTCGAGGGCATCGATCATGGGAAGACCGTAGGCGATCTGGATGCTCGGGCCAAGGCCGAGCTTGAAGCCCGGATGCGCATTGTGGGCATCGACGTCGTCGTTGGTGAGCACCGGGACATAGTCGTATCCCGCGTCGTCGAGCGCGCGGCGCAGCAGGGGCATGTAGTGCGTCAGGCGGCAGTCGCCGATATACTTGCCAGTCACCACGGCGACGTCGTGCGGGTCGTACTTACCGCTCTTGAGTGCCGCGAGCGCCTCGCCGATCACGATTTGCGCGGGGAAGCAGATGTCGTTGTGCACATAGCGTTTGCCCAGGCGGATGGCATCCTCGCGCCCGATATCAAGGGCCTCGGCGCGCACGCCCTGATTGCGCATCGCCGCGGTCATGAGCCTGCAGAACGCATGGGAGGTGTTGGGGACCAGCGCGATCTTGTCGTGCCGGTCGCGCTTGGTGTACTTGACCTTATACGGGTCGTCGAGCGGATGGACCGCGTGCACCCGGGCGCCCTCGGCACGCTCCTCCGCGCGACGACGGTTGACCGACTCGATAAACGAACGCACGCGAATGCCCATGGGACCGGCGACGTCGCTCTCATCGAGCTTGATCATCATCGGAACCTTGGAGCCCATCTCGCCCATCATGCGCGCGATCTCGTCGGTGAGATACGCATCGTGGCCGCAGCCGAAGCTGCCCATCTGCACGAGCTCGAGCTCGGGCGTCGATGCGACGATGACCGCGCACGACAGCATGCGCGCATGGTAGTTGTTCACGATGTCGATGCGGCTGTTGGAAAGATCGACGTTGCAGACCCCCGGCACCGCATCGGGCGTCAGCACGGGGATGCCGCGCTCAGAGAAGAGCTTGGGCAGCCCGTGGTTGACCAGCGGGTCGTTGTGGTACGGGCGCGAAGCGATCACCACCGCGTAGCCGCCGTCCTCGCGCACGTTCTCGAGCACCTGCCTGCCGCGCAGCTGCAGCTGGTTCTCAAACGTCTCCTGCGCGCGGTCCGCCTGCTCGGTCGCCTTGGCAACCAGGTCGGCATCGATATCGAAGGTCTCCTTGCACCACGCCTTGAGCTGGCGGTTTCGGTCGCCCTCGTCGTACCAGTGGAACAGCGGCGTATCGAACGGAACGCCGAAACGCTCCTCCGGGTTATCGGAATTGCGCATCACGTAGGGGTATCCCTTTACGACGGCGCACATCCACTCGCTGGTAGAGGCGGTGTTTTCGGTGGGCACCGTCGTGATGATGGGCATGAAGATGCGATCGACGCCGGCGTCGACGAGATTGCGGATGTGCCCGTGGACGAGCTTGGCCGGGAAGCACACGGTGTCGGATGTGACGTGCGCCAGACCGCGCTCGTACATCGCCTTGGTGCTGCGTCCCGAGACGCGCACCTTAAAGCCGAGCGTGCTGAAGAACGTCGACCAGAACGGCATGGTGTCCCAGAACTCGAGCACACGGGGAATGCCGATCGTGACATCGCGCCCCCCGCAGACGGGAACCGTGGGGTACGACTCGAACAGCAGCTTCTCGCGGTCGACAAAGAGATTGGGGGCAGCCGCGGTCCGGTCGCGCCCCGTGCCGGGTGCCTGTGCCTCGCAAGCACCCTGCGGACGCAGCTCCTCCGCCGCGGGAACCTCGCGCACGAGCTCATCCCATGAGATGGCGCCGCCGCGCGGGCAGCGATTGCCCGTGACGTAAAGCGAGCCGTCGCCAAATGCCACGACCGCGCGCTGGCAGCGGTTGTTGCACCGACGGCAGGTAACGCCGCCGAACTCGCGATGCTCGAAGCGCTCCACGGCATCGAGCCCGATAAACGACGTGCCGGCGTCGCCCTTGCGGCATTCCTCGCGCGCGAGCAGGGCGATACCGATAGCGCCCATCAGCCCCGGGTGGGGCGCACGCGTGACGGGTTTGCCCAGATACTGCTCGAATGCGCGCAGCACCGCGTCGTTTCGGAACGTGCCGCCCTGGACGACGACTTTGTCGCCCAGACGGTTGAGATTTGAAACGCGAATGACCTTGGTGAACACGTTCTCGATAATCGAACGGCAGAGACCGGCCATGATGTCGCCCGGACCCTTACCGCGCCGCTGCTCGGAAACGACGCTGCTGTTCATGAACACCGTGCAGCGGCTGCCGAGAACGGCGGGGGCTTTGGACGAAAATGCCTCGGTCGCGATATCCTCAACGGCTATTCCGAGGTTTTTGGCAAAACCCTCGAGGAACGAGCCGCAGCCCGCAGAGCACGCCTCGTTGACGACGATATCGGTCAGCACGCCGTGGTTGAGCCAGATGGCCTTCATATCCTGTCCGCCGATGTCGAGCACGAAGGTCGCATCGGGAACGCATGCGCACGCGGCGCGGGCGTGCGCGACCGTCTCGACCGTATGGTAGTCGGCGTGGAACGCGCGCGCGAAAAGCTCCTCGCCGTATCCCGTGGTGCCCACGGCATCGATCGCAAGCGTGACTCCCGCTGTCTCCCAGCGGTTCTTCAAGCTGACAAGACCCTGTTGGGCGACGTCGAGCGGTCTGCCGTTATTAGACGCGTAGAACGAATCGACAAGCTCACCCGCCTCATCGACCAGGGCGAACTTGGTCGTCGTGCTCCCCGAATCGATACCGAGCGCCACACGCACCGTCTCTCCGGGCGCATACGCATCCGGACCCTTTGCCGGCGTCTCTTTGCCATGGCGTGCCGTAAAATCCGCCTGCTCGGCAGGTGTGGCAAAAAAGGGCTGGGCAAGACGTCCCTCCCCGCTTGCGGGCGCGACCGTCTCGAGCTTATCCAGCCGGACAAAAGCGTCGGGAAGGTCGATCGGTTGGGACGATGCGAACATGTCGGTCAGCGACAGGGCGGCACCGCGCGCGACCATGATCTGCGGATCGCGCGGGACGATAACCTGATCGTCCGATAGATTCAGTTGCTCCCGGAACACGCAGACCAGTGTGGGGTTGTAGGCGAGCGTACCGCCCTCGAAGATTACCGGCGGCTCGATGTCGATACCCTGGGCCAGACCGCCGATCGTTTGGCGGGCGACCGCGTGAAGCGCCGAAAGCGCCAGGTCGGTGGCAGGAATGCCCTCGTTGAGCAGCGGCTGGATATCGGTCTTTGCGTACACGCCGCAGCGGCCCGAGACCTCGTGGACGGTCGTTCCCCGGCTTGCGAGCTGCTCGAACTCGCCCGATTCGGTGCCGACCCCCATGAGCTTTGCCATCTCGTCGATAAATGCACCGGTACCGCCTGCGCACGAGCCGTTCATGCGCATGTCGGCAACCTCGATGTCTCCCTTATCGTTGGTGCGGAAGAAGATCATCTTGGCGTCTTGGCCGCCCAGCTCGATGGCGCAGCGCGTCTGCGGATAGAACCTGCTGATCGCGAGCGCGTTGGCGACCACCTCCTGAACGTACGAGGCGCCCAGCGCGGTCGCGATATCGCGCGCACCCGAGCCGGTCACCGCAACGCGCAGCGACTCATGGGGAAAGCGCTCGGCGAGCTCGCCGAGCATGGCGCGCACGCTCGCTGTCTGACACGCCCCGTGGCGGCGATATCCCCACCACGCCTCGGTCATATCCTCGTGCATCGCGTAAACTTTGGTCGTCGTCGACCCTACGTCCAGTCCTACTAGCAACGCCATAATGCTCCGTCTCTCGCATTTTTCCCGCTAGAGATATACCACTCTACGTAATACAACAGACTGTTGTATTTAAACTCCGTATAAAAAGCGGCTGCCGAAACGCTTCAGCAGCCGCCGAATGCACCAACAGATTGTTCTGCGCGCTAGCACGTCGGGCAACGGAGCAGCACGGGCCCTCCGGTCATGCGCACCGCTCACGCCCGCGATGTCGCCGAGAGAGCTATCCACGCTTAGGGCTCCAACCAAGCAAGTCGCCCGCGCTCAGCAGATCCCTAAGCGAGCTACTCGCACTCAGGAGCCATAGCCTGCTCCAAGAGCTCGGCATGCTCCTCCTCGAAAACCGTCCCCACAGGGAAGGCGCGACGGAAGACGAAGCGGGAAATCGGACCGGCTACCAAAAGGTTCCACGGCAGCGCCATCACAAAATTATGCGGGATGTTGATCATCCAGATCGCGGGCACGGAATACAGGTTCGCAAGGATGCCGCCGGGCATGTGCGTCAGACCCTCACAGGCACCGTACAGCGACATGATGATGACCATGGGAACGACCATGCAGGAGCTGACGGCGAGCGTCATGGCAAGTGGCGAGCTCTTGCCCGGCGTGACCAAGTACTTAAAGGCGAAACCCTTGGCGAGCGGGCTGGCGACGAACCAGTCGCAGCACATGGCAAAAATGTAGGCAACGGGGAAGCCGAGCCACGCAGTGGCAACGACCTCGCCGTTGATGGCCCCGTGCTGCAGGGCAACGTTGTAGATGCTCATCCAGAGCACCATGCAAAAGCACATGATAAAGGTGAACAGCAGGCTCTCTCGTTTGTTGATAGGCATAAAGGGCAGATTCCTCTCTGTGTTGTACCGCGGCGCCACGCAACAAAAACGGGCGGGCAAGATGGAGCTGTTGGGACTTCATCTCGCCCGCCCGTGTTACGCGCGTCTGCGACTACTTATGTGGTGGAACTACCCTAACACGAACGGCGCGCGCTTCGTAAGCGTTGAGTTTGTGGAGATGCAGGGCACCAAAACCCCCGACCCCATAAGTTGCGGTGGAATACGGACTGTTTTGACCCTTTAAGCAACAATTCAGTCCCTATTTCACCGCAACTCATTTGGTGCAAAGTAACCTGTCCCCCTTGTACCAATTAGCTGGTGTGGCGCCAGCGAGGGTCGGTGAGCGTACGCGCCACACCCAGTCCAACGGGCAGAAACGCTACGATGAGCACTGCGCGCACAAACCAGCCGAGCATATTGACCGTGTCGAAGGTGCACATGTAATACATCGAGCGATACAGATACAAGCCCGGCACCATAATGACAATCGAAGGCACCGTGAGGGCGATGCGCGGGTAGGTGAGCTTGACTTCAGCCAAGCTTGCGAGCAGCCCCGATACCAGCGCGCCGATAAACGCTGCTGCCTCGGGAGGCATTCCCGTGCTGAGGCCCAGGAAGGGAATCATCGTCGGCGCATCGACAAGGGTCAGACGCAGGGTATTGGACACGGCGCCGATCAACCCAGCTGCCGCGGCCATCTTTACCGGGCTGTTGAACATCACCGAGAAGCCGAATACGCCAACGAAGCTCATCACCACGCGCAGGAGCGTAAGGGCAAGCGGCGAAAGGCCCAGTGGGGCAAAGTCGTCCGGCGCCAGGCCAACACACTCGGCAACCATCCAACCTACGAGGGTCGCCATCACAATAATCGATACGGCATATGAAAGGCGCTCGATACCGCTTCGCATGTCGAGCTTAGCGATGTCGAGGCCTGCCGTAATGAGCAGAAAGCCGGGAATCACAAAGAGCATGGCGCCGATATAACCTTCTTGGTGCGACATTGCCCCCGGTATGACCTGGCCAAGGCCGAGCAATGCCAGCAGATACGAAACGCAAGCGAGCGCAACGCCGGTCGTCAGCGCGCTGAACTGACCAAGGCCTTGCCTGAGGATATGGGAGCGGGCAAAGTTGCCGACACCTGCGCCCACGAACGCGCATGCCATCTCGATAGGGCCGCCGCCGAGCAAAAAGACGAAGGCGCCGCAAGCACAGGCTGCCGCAAGGCCCTGTTGCCAGGGAGCGTAATCGGGCTTCGAGCTCTCAACGGTCTTGAGCATCTCGTGATACTCATGCACGGTAAACCGGCGCCCATACGTCTCGATTTCCTTTAAGAAGCTCTCCATCATCCAAATGCGATGGGTATTGACTCCCGTTGTAGGCAGGCTGACAACCTCGTTAAAGCAGTGACCATCTTCGATGCAGGTGCACTCAAACGACAGAAGACTCAGGTCGACGTGAATCGTGACGCCGAGTACAGCGGCAACACGATTCATGGTATCGCGCACGCGCCAGGCACCTGTTCCGCTTGCCAGCATAAGCATGCCGGTGCGGCAGATGATGGATGATTTATCGGTGAGCGGCGCATCGACGGCAAGCTCATCGCCCGCCGTCACGATCTGGCGCCAGTCAGTTTTCATATGGAGCGCGCCGGCACGAACGCCGTGGTGCATGGGGGCTCTCGAAAGCAGCGAGTCAAGGCGCGAAGACTGTGGGGGCTCCGTTGATTCGTCCTCAACCTCATCAGTCTCTTCATCGACCAGATCAAAGGAATCAAGCGGCGCTGGCTCGCGACGGTCGATCAGCTCCTCGTCCTCATCATCAAAGTAATTGAACTGATCGAGCATGTCCTCTTCGATTGCGCGCTCGCTCGCATCGTCCATACAGGGGCTCCCTTCCTACCGACTAACCCCCATCCTAGACAGCAACGGCTAAAGGAAACATAAAAGAGACGACTGTCATGCGAGCCATGCGCTCAATAGCCGTTGGATAGTCGTTTAAGAACGTCCCCAATGACTACATCGATGTTTTGGCTACGCCAGCGAGCGGGCCGCATTTGAGACAAGGTGACGTGAAACGAAAGGGCGCAGACCTTCTGGTCGCGCCCTTGAAGTTGAACGTCAGATTGTCCAAATGCGGCCCGCGCAGCGTCGAGCCGTTACGCGGTTCGTAGAACCGCGTAACTAGTTAGTACATCTTTGCGCCGGCGGGGATGGAGGCGTCGAGCTGGATCAGGTTGAGGCGCTCCTCGCCCTCCTCCTCGTGGACAGCGCTGATCAGCATGCCGCAGCTGGGAATACCCATCATCTTGCGCGGAGGCAGGTTGGTGATGGCGAGCAAGGTCTTGCCGACCAGGTCCTCGGGCTCGTAATAAGCGTGAATACCGGAGAGGATGGTGCGGTCGGTACCGGTACCGTCGTCGAGCGTAAAGTTCAGCAGCTTCTTGGACTTCTTGACGGCCTCGCATGCCTTGACCTTCACAGCGCGGAAATCGCTCTTGGAGAAGGTATCAAAGTCGACGAACTCCTCGAACAGCGGCTCAACGGCGATCTTGGAGTAATCGAGCGTGGGCTTAAGCGACGTAACGAACGGGCTCGCGGCGTTGCCGGCCTCGGCAGCCTTAGCGGCAGCGGCACCGGACTGGAAACCCTTCTCGGGCTTCATGTGCGGGAACAGCAGCACGTCGCGGATGGAAGCCTGGTTAGTGAGCAGCATGACCACGCGGTCGATACCGATGCCGATACCGCCCGCAGGAGGCATACCGTACTCGAGGGCGCGCACGTAGTCCTCGTCATACTCCATGGCCTCATCGTCGCCGCCGGCCTTCTCGGCCATTTGGGCAGCAAAGCGCTCAGCCTGGTCGACCGGGTCGTTGAGCTCGGAAAATGCGTTGGCGTACTCGTGGCCGGCAATAACCAGCTCAAAACGGTGGGTCAGACGCGGATCGTCCTCAAAACGCTTGGCAAGCGGGCTGACCTCGATGGGGTAATCGCACACGAACGTGGGGTTGACGATGGTGTCCTCGCCCAGCTCATCGTAAATCTCGGCGATGATCTTGCCAGCGGTCCACTCGGGCTTAATCTCCAGGCCCTTCTCACGCGCGGCGGCAGCAAGCTCCTCGACCGGCGTATCGATGGTGACCTGCTTGCCGAGCACGTCGGAGACGATGTCGGTCATGGGACGGCTGGCCCACTCACCAGAAAGGTCGATGGTCTGGCCCTGGTACTCGATGACCTCGGGGTTGCCGATGGCCTTGTTAGCCGCCTTAATGACGCCCTGGGCGAGTGCCTTCATGCCCTCGAGGTCGGAGAAGGCACGGTAGGCCTCCATCGTGGTGAACTCGGGGTTGTGGGTAAGGTCCATGCCCTCGTTACGGAAGATGCGGCCGATCTCGAACACGCGCTCAAAACCACCGACGATGCAGCGCTTGAGGTGCAGCTCGGTGGCAATACGCAGGTAGCACTCCTGATCGAGCGCGTTGAAGTGAGTGATGAACGGCTTGGCAGTAGCGCCGCCCTGGATGGTCTGCAGGATGGGGGTCTCGACCTCCATGTAGCCGTCGGACTCCATAAAGCGACGGAAGGTGGAGAGAATCTGCGAACGCTTACGGAAGGTCTCGCGAACGTCGTCGTTGGCGATCAGGTCGACGTAGCGCTGGCGATAGCGGGTCTCCTTGTCGGAAAGACCGTGGAACTTCTCGGGCAGCGGACGAACGGCCTTGGAAAGCAGCGTCGCGCTCTTGGGGGCAACGGAAAGCTGGCCGCGCTTGGTGCGCGCAACCACGCCGGTCACGCCCAGGATGTCGCCCAAGTCGAGGGCCTTGAGCGTATTCCAGGCAGCCTCGTCCATGTCGTTGATGCGGCAGAACAGTTGAATCTCGGCAGTCGCATCGCGCACGACGATGAACATAATCTTGCCCTGACCGCGCTTGGCGACCACACGGCCGGCGATCTTCACGACATCCTCGGTGTCCTCACCATCGGCAAGATCGGCGTACTTAGTCTCGATATCGGCGACGTAGTCCTCAAGCTCAGAGTGCTCAGGATAGGGGTTCTGGCCCGCCTCGAACAGGGCGGCGCGCTTGGCCAGGCGGGTGGCGCGCTCGTCGTTGAGCGTCGATGCCTGATCGGCGGCGTTCTGGTTCTCTGCCATAAGTTAGCTCCTCAAACTAAAACGCTCCCCAGGATTCGGTCCCAGGGAGCGAAAACATACCTTTACGCGGGACCGTGGTCTAGCGTGCGATCTTGGCGATGGTGTAGACGCGAGTCTTGCCAGAAGGCGTAACGACCTCGACGGAGTCGCCCTCGCCGTGACCAATGATGGCGTGACCGACCGGAGACTCGTTGGAAATCTTGTGCTCGAGCGAGTTGGTCTCGGTGGTACCGACGAGCGTGACTTCCATGACCTCGCCGTTGGGATCAATCAGCGAAACGGTGGAACCGATGGAGACGGTCAGGTCGCCCGTGGTGGCAGCAACCTGAGCGTTGGCGAGGATGGCCTGGATCTCGGCAATACGAGCGGCGTTCTGGGCCTGCTTGTCCTTAGCGGCGTCGTACTCGGAGTTCTCCGAAAGGTCGCCGAACGCGCGGGCTTCCTTGATGTCCTCGACGATCTCCTTGGCGTAATCGCCCTCACGCCAAGCGAGCTCCTCGACGAGCTTCTGGCGGCCCTCAGCGGTCAGTACGATCTGGCTTGCGTCCATACGGATATCTCCCCAACTCTGATCAAACAATCAACTGTCAACAAAACGAAAAAGACCGGCTAGCCTGCGGGCAAGCCGGTCAGGTGCTCACCCCAAAGGGATGGGACTACTCTGCGTCCGCGTCGCTGTCCTCTGCCTGCTTCTTCTTGGCAGCAGCGAGCTTAGCCTCGAGCTCAGCGATCTCCTTGTCCTCCTCGGACTGCTCGACCACGACCTCCTCGGCCTGCTTGGTCTCGGCCTTATCGTCGCCCTCCATACCCTCGCGGATATTCTTGACGGTAGAGCCGAGGGACTTGCCGAGCTTCGGCAGGTTCTTGGGCCCGAAGATAATCAGGACAACGACGAGAATAATGATGAGCTCAGGAGCCCTCAGTCCAAACATGTAGACCTCCACAATACAGCGAGACAAGCTCGAATGAGTATACCGCGGCTATCGCGGTATCACAACAATAGCTAAAAAAAGGGACCGCAAGAAGCGGTCCCTCCTCATGCTCTGGTCGGGTTGACTGGATTTGAACCAGCGACCCCTGCGTCCCGAACGCAGTGCTCTACCAAACTGAGCCACAACCCGTTAGCTCGACTATAGTAACAAAGATTTCCGTCGTGTGCTAGAGAAATTTTTACTTCTTTGGCGCGTCGATTTGAACCGTGTTGGGAATAAGCTCAGTCGCGCAGGCCCACCAGCCATTTTGCTGGGCAGCGTCAGCAAGCCTTTCGCCCGTGGCGGCGGTGCCGCAAATGGCAAACGAGCAGGCACCCGATCCGCACACATCTACAGCAACGGTGCCGTCCTGTTTACGCAGCCAATCGAGAACCGTTTGAATCTGCGGCTCCATCTGTGCGGAAATGACACCCAAGTTGTTATGGATGAGCGCATATGCCGTCTCGGCATCACCAGCACGCAAGGCAGAAGCTATCGCGCCGGGCTTGTCCGCAGGCACCGGGGCCTCGTCAAAACGTCGATAGGCCTCAATAGTCGAAACGCTTGCCTTCCGCGGCTTAACCAGCACGACGGGTGTCGCGGGTAGTGCGGGATACTCGGTTGCCAGCACGTCCCCCCCACCCACGTAGAACGCAGGGCTCGCGTGCAAAAAGAACGGGACGTCGGCGCCAATGCCCCGCGCAATGTCGTCGAGCGCGGGGTCGGTGCGATCAATTCCCCAGAGCTCCGCCAAGGCGACAATGACCGCGGCCGCATCCGTCGAGGGGCCGCCCAAGCCGGCGCACAATGGAATGCGCTTCTCAATCGTCACGCAGATGTTTGCCTCGCGACCATAATGCTCGGCCATAGCAACCGCAGCCCGATACGCCGTATTCTTTTGCATGGGAAAATCTGATGCCGGAACCGTCTGAACGGCCAGCGCCTGTGCCGGCGTGACCGTCACGGTATCGGAAAGACCGACGGCCGCCATCAGGGAATCGACCCTGTGGTAGCCGCGGTCATCGCGCTCGGTATGAACCCCCAGGTAGAGGTTAATCTTTGCCGGCGCGGAAAGAGTCAGGGACCGATCGGTCACCGTTAGTGCTCCTCGAGCTGATTGCCGAGCGGGGTAAAAATATGCTCGCCGCTCTCGGGGTCGAACAGCTCGACCTGACCGGTGAGGACATCGATATACTGGTAGGACTGACGAGACTTGCGGCCACGACGCTCGTCAACCTCGACAATGAAGACGGCGGGGTGGACGCTCTTGATGGTGCCCATGCGCTCGACAACGCGGGTGCGGCCCATGTTGGCCTTCACCTTAACGCGATCGCCCACCATATCGGTCAGCTTCTCGTGGATGTCGTCGACGTGATTGACTTCCATCTCTTCCATGAACAGGGCCTCCAGAAGGTGCAATTCAAAAAGGGGATAATACCCCTAAGATAGACAAAACTCTAATACTATAGCACCCTGCTGCCGTCATACGCAAGTAGCTAAATTAGCCCCGTCCCAAATTGACTACTTAACCGCGTAACCTAAAGGTTGTCGGTGTCCAGGACGATGGTGAATGGACCGTCGTTGACGAGATCGACTTTCATATCGGCGCCAAAGATACCGTGCGCCACGTGCTCAACGTCCTGGGCGACGAGCGTCAGGAAGTACTCGTAGAGCTCGTTGGCGACATCGGGGGCGCCGGCATCCGTAAACGATGGGCGGCGGCCGTGACGGCAATCGGCAAACAGCGTGAACTGCGACACCACGAGCACCTCGCCGTCGACATCGGCAAGCGCCAGATTGGTCTTGCCGTTCTCGTCCTCGTTGATACGCAGCCCGCGGAGCTTGCCCCACAGCTTGTCGGCCTCGGCACGCGTATCGCCATGGCCCACACCCAGCAGCACCAGGTAGCCGCGTCCAATGCGGCCCACGCACTCGCCGTCGACCGTCACGCCGGCGTTGAGCACGCGCTGCACCACCGCACGCACGGTCTACTCCTCGCCCGTCAGCTTGGCGGACAGATGCTCGAGCGCGTGGAAACGATGGCTGATGGCGTTCTTCTCGTCAGCCGTCAGCTCGGCCATGGTCTTGCCCGGCGTGTCGACCGGCAGGAACAGCGGGTCGTAGCCAAAGCCGTGATCGCCGCGGCCCTCGTGTGCGATAGTGCCCTCGCAGGCGCCCTCGCCATAGGTGACCAAACCGTCCGTGTCGATGAGCGCGACGACGCTCATAAAGCGCGCAGTGCGGTCCTCGTCGGCCACGCCCTCCAGATTCACGAGAAGCTTGGCGTTGTTGGCGGCATCGTCTCCGTGCACGCCCGCATAGCGCGCGCTATACACACCGGGCTCACCGTCCAGCGCGTCGACGACCAAGCCCGAATCGTCGGCAATGGCCATAAGGCCCGTCTCCTCAACCGCAGCCTGCGCCTTGATGATGGCGTTCTCCAAAAACGTCGTGCCGTTTTCCTCGGGATCCTCAAAATCGCCCAGCTGGCCGAGTGCCACAAAGCGCACCTCGGGCATAACCTTGCCCAAAATGGCCTCGATCTCGGTGAGCTTATGGGCGTTGCCCGTTGCCACGACGATGGTCGCCGCCGGGTCAAGGGTATCGATGTCGATCTTCTCAAGTGCCATAACTGGCCTCCTTGTCTCTATAGCAATGCCGCGCCGAGGGCGACGAGGGCCTCTGCCTCTCCCCTCTCAATCAACGGCAGTCTTGTGTCTAGACGTCTCCGCAGATAAAACCTACCAAAATAAACCTGTCCCTTTTTGGCAGGTTAGGCGATGGCTTGGCGCTGAAGCTCGATGAGCTCGGCGATACCCTTGTCGCCCAGGTCGAGCAGGGCGTTGAGGCGTTTGCGGTCGAAGGGCGCCTGCTCGCCGGTGCCCTGGAGCTCGATCATCTCACCGGTGTCGGTGGCGACGAGGTTCATGTCGACCTCGGCATGGCTGTCCTCGGAATAATCGAGGTCAAGCAGCGTATTGCCGTCGACAACGCCCATGGAGATGGCAGCCACCTGACCGATAAGCGGGATGCGCTCGATCTTGCCCGCCTCGACCCACATGGCGAGGGCGTCGTGCAGTGCCACCCAGGCGCCGGTGATGCTCGCTGTACGCGTGCCGCCATCGGCCTGAATCACATCGCAGTCGACGGTGACGGTGTACTCGCCAAGCGCCTTCATGTTGACGACGGTACGCAGGCTGCGGCCAATGAGGCGCTCGATCTCCATGGAGCGACCCTTGCGGTTGGCGTGTTCGCGCTTGCAGCGCTTGCCGGTCGACGCCGGCAGCATGGCGTATTCCGCGGTCACCCAGCCGGCCTTAGCTCCCTTTCGCCAGCCCGGCACGCCCTCCTCGATAGTGGCGGCGCACAGCACGCGCGTGTCACCGAACTCGGCCAAACACGAGCCGTGGGCGTGCTTCATGACGCCACGGGTGAGCTTAACGGGGCGCAACTCGTTGGCGGCGCGACCGTTGGCGCGGTTGACCTGCATGTACTCCATAGAAATTTCCTTTCGGCAAAAGATGTGGCGAAGGCTTTGGCGGCTGCCTTACATCTATTTCAGCTCATCGATATCGATATGTTCGATGCTCTTGAGCGGCTGACCAAAGATAAAGCTACCCGCCACCGCAAACTCGGCAATGTTATCGGCCGTCGTGGCAAAACGATGCTGCGGCTCGGCGGCGTCGCCCGCCAGCTGCTCGCGGCGCGTGAGGATATCGGTCAGCTCGCGTGTGGTCTCCTCGGCGGAACTCACGACGCGCACCCCAGGCCCCAGCGCATGGCGGATAGGTCCCACCAACAGCGGAAAATGCGTACAGCCGAGCACCACGGTATCGATACCGTGGTCGCGCAGCGGCTCAACCGTGGCACCCACCAGCGCACGCACGGCAGGCGTATCGAAGATGTCCTCGTTCTCAAGCCACTGTTCCTGCAGATGTGCACCCGAGGCGAGCTCGTGTTCGACAACCTCGACAAAGCTCGAGGCAGGACAGCCGTATACATCGACGCCGGCATCTAGATCCTGAATGGCGCGCGTGTAGGCGCCCGAGCGAATGGTGAGGTTGGTAGCGAGCACGCCCACGCGACGCGTACGCGTGCTGTTGATTGCTGCACGGGCACCCGGCGCGATCACGCCGATCACGGGAACGTCGAGCACCTGCTGGGCCAAACGCAAGGCCGCAGCGGTCGCCGTGTTGCAGGCGATGACCATAATCTTGACGTCGTGCTTCGAAAGCCAACGACCCGCCTGCAACGCAAACGAGCGCACCTCATCCTCGGTACGCGTGCCGTAGGGACAGCGCTTTGTGTCGCCAAAGTAGTAGACGGACTCGTGCGGCAGCGCCGTCGCAATCGCGCGCGCAACCGTCAGACCGCCCAAACCAGAATCGAACACGCCAATCGGGCGCGTGTCGCCTGCCGGATTCTCGATATCGGACATTACCTCACCAGTCTCTCTCGAAAAGACATGTCCAAGTGCGGCGGCGCCGCGCTACGAACGCGCCGCGACCAGCAGCTCTGCCGTCGCCGCCCAACCGTCGACAATTTTGCCGCGCGTAACGAAAGCGTTCTCGCAAGCAGCCAGGAACTCGGGCGCGCCGGCGCTCGTCAGGCCATTCTCGACCAGGCAGAACGTGCCCACGTGATCGGCCATGTAGAAGTCGGACTCGGAGTCGCCGAGCGCCAACGTCTCCTCGCGCTCGATCCCCAGGTGCTCGCAGAAGTGCGCAATGGCGACGCCCTTGTTGAGGCCCGCGGGGTTGATGTTGAATGCGCGACCGTCCTCGACGCGATCGAGCTCGAGCGTCGTCGGCTTGGACAGGTGAGTCAGATGGCCGTTGCAAGCCCAGATCAAACCGCAGCCGGCCTCGTCCAGGATGGCCTGGACCTCATCGTCGGGCACATCGCCGCGCATGCCGACGGTGACCTCACGGTACTTGTAGCCGGTCGACATGTCGTTGTGGTACTCGATCTTGTGCGGCCAGCGGGCAAGGATCTTCTCGCACACGCCGGTCTGCTCGATCACCTGGTGCGGCGTGAGGCCGCAAGAGGGGTCGTAGGGCATGTCGCCGGTCAGATACTCCCAATCGTTGGCTTTGAGGTCGTACATGACCAGGCCGCCCATCTCGCCGATGTAGGAGTTGAGGCCGAGCACGCGCGCGTCCTCGTGGATCATGGTACGGTTGCGGCCCGAGGTGGGAACCACCTGAATACCAGCGCGAGCGAGCGCCACGACGGCCTCGACGAGTTTGGTCGAGGGGTTGCCGTCGTTGTCGCGTAGCACGCACGAGCCGGGTGCGAGCATCGTGGCATCCAGGTCGGTAAAGACGTACTTGACCTTGGCCAAGCGCTCGCGCATCTCGCCCGAAAGCTCAGCGACGGTCGGCAGGGTATTGTGGGACATGGTTACTCCGTTTACGTAGAAGGGTTTGGACTTGGACGGCATGTTTTGATTGAGGGAACACGCTTATGGCGACAGCGCACTCAGGGCGCCGCCGCCATCATGGTTCATTAGTCAAACTGGGTAACATCGATCAGGCGATTGGCCAACGAAAGGTCGCTCTCGATGGGCACGAACTCGTCACCCACGTGCATGAGCTCCTCGTCACCCTTTGCCAGCAGCAAGACAATGGTGGGAGCATCGGGGTTGACGTACTCCTCGCGCGCCGCCTTGAACGCCGCATGCACAGCGGCTTCGCGATCGAGGATGATCTTGTTCGGCGTATCGTCGGGAACATGTTCGGCAAGCTCGCGACAGACCTTCATCGGGTCCTCGTGAGCCGGGTCCTCATTGGCAAAAATCATCAGGTCGGAATATGGTGCGGCCTCGCGCGGAAGCTGCTCGCGGCGCTCCTGCGCCTTGCCGCCGGCAGCGCCAAACACTGCGATGACCGGGCTGGCGGGAAACGCGCGCTTGACCGACGAGAAAAGCGAACGGAACGAAAGCTGGTTGTGCGCGTAGTCGACGACACAAATCACGCGGCCGTCCTTCGACTCCACGACCTCCATACGGCCCGGCACACGCAGTTTGGAGAGGCCCTTCTTGATAGCCTCGATACCGATGCCAATCTCGCGCGCGGCGGCGATAGCGACCAGCGCGTTCTCCACGTTAAAGTCTCCCGCGATACCCAGCAGGATCTTCTCCCCCGCCTCGGACTCGTCGGCACACAGGCCATGCAAGTTGAACTCGATGCTAAAGCCGACTATGCGTACGTCGCTCGCCCACAGGCTTGCCTCGGGATGCTCGACGCCAACGGTCACCAAGCGCTCGGCCGTCGACGCTGCTTCCAGCACACGGTCAACCTCTTCGGTGCCCAGATTCACCACGGCGGTCTTTGCCTGGTCAAAGATCCTGAGTTTGCTCTCAAAATAATCCTCAAACGTGGGGTGTTCGATCGGCGAGATGTGGTCGCGGCCGATGTTGAGAAAGCACGCCACGTCAAACGGCAGATTCTCGACGCGTTGGTACTTGAGCGCCTGGCTCGAGACCTCCATGACCATGGACTGGCGACCGGACGTGCGGCAGTTGGCGATATGGCGCCAGACCTCGGGGGCCTCGGGCGTAGTATTGGTGCTCTCGTAACACTCGATGCCATCGTCGGTACTCACCGAGCCGATCATGCCGCAGGACTCGCCCGCCGCCTTGATGATGGACTGGAGCATAAAAGCGGCCGTGGTTTTTCCCTTGGTGCCGGTGATGCCCACGATCTTGACGTCGTGGTCGGGACGGTCGTAGACCTCCGGCGGCAACAGGGCCATGGCCGTGCGGACGCTATCCACGACCAGCATCGCCGCGCCGCTCTCCTGCGCCAGCGGCTCCAGAGACTCGACCAGCGACTCCTCGCACACAAATGCGACGGCGCCCGCATCGAGCGCCATGCTCAAAAACGCGGGCTTAAAGGCAGCACCTTTGCAAAAGAACACGTCACCTGCCGAGACCGCGCGCGAATCAAACGAGCAGCCGGTCACGGCACGCCCGTCAACCTGCTCTGAGGCGCGCAGCTCGCCGCACACATCGAGAAGCTTGGCAAGCGTATCGACCGTGGTCACGGTCGCGGAATCCGAATGGTGCATCTTTCACCTTTCTCAGCCATTTGGCAGGGACGGTTTTTATAGTAACTGAAACGCACCCACGCAAAAACGGCTCCCGGAGGAGCCGTTACGCGCAGGCGTTCGTAAGCCGAGGCTAGGCAGCCTGAACAGCGGGCTGGTCCTCGTCGATAAAGAAGCGCTTGTACCACACCAAGAACACGAGCGGCGTATAGATCTTGCGCTGGAAATCGCCCTTGCCCGCAAAGTGCAAATCGAGCAGGTGCATGAGCTCGTCGGTATCGAAGAACTCGCTTGCCCACGGCGCGGTGAAGTACTCCTTGACATAGTCGTACCACTTTTGCTCGCGCAACCAGTAGACAATCGGCACCGGGAAGCCCACCTTGGGACGGGTGGCCCACTCATCGGGCAGCGACTTGTTGGCAGCGTGGCGGAGTACCTGTTTGTTGCCGTTCTCGTTGATGCGGTAGCGGTCGGGAATGTGCTCGGCGAACTCCATGACTTTGCGGTCCAGGAAGGGCACGCGCAGCTCCAGCGAGTGCGCCATGCACATCTTGTCGGCCTTGAGCAGAATGTCGCCCGGGAGCCACATGTTCATGTCCAGGTACTGCTTCTTGACCAGCTCGGGCTGACCCTTCACGCGCGCATAGATGGGAGCGGCAAGCTCGAAGGCGCCATCGCCGGTGTTGTACTCGGGCTTGAGCACGCCGTCGACCTCGCGCTCCGGCCATACCAGAGCCTGTCCCAGGAACGACTTCTCGGGGATCTCGGCACCCTTGACCAGGAAGTTATGTCCCTTGAAATACGGCATATGCAGCGCCAGGTTACCGAGCGCGCGACGGATGGGCAGCGGCACCATCTTTTTGTACTTGCGCACCGGGACCGTGTCCTCGTAGTAGGCGTAGCCGCCAAAGAGCTCGTCGGCGCCTTCGCCCGAAAGCACGACGGTGACGTCCTTGCGGGCCATCTCGGCCAAGAACCACAGCGGCACGGAAGACAGGTTGGACTGCGGCTCGTCCATGTGATACTGGATGTCCTCGAGCGCACCGAAGAACTCGTCGGCGGTAATCATCTTGCGAACGTTCTCGACGCCGAGCTTATCGGAAAGCTCCTTGGCGTAGTTGGTCTCGTTGAAGTTCTTGTAGTCAAAGCCCACCGAGAAGGTCTTGTCGGGCATGAGGCAAGCGGCGATGTAGCTGGAGTCGACGCCACCGGAGAGGAACGACGCGACCTTGACGTCGGCGATGCGATGGGCCTCGACGCTCTCGTGCACGACCTCGTCCAGCTCGTCGACGTACTCCTCGAACGGCTTCTCGACGGCAGAGTAATCGCAATCCCAGTAGCGCTCGATGTTCATCTTGCCGGTCGGAATATCGACGGTAAAGTAGTGCGCCGGCGGCAGCTTGTAGACACCCTCGAAGAAGGTCTCCTCGGTTGCCGAATACTGCAGCGTCATGTACGGACGCAGGGCCTTTTTGTTGACCGCCTTGTGGAAGTGCGGGTAGTCCAGGAAGCTCTTGATCTCGGAACCAAAAAGCACGCCCGGAGCGCCGTCGCCCGCATCGGCCATGGGATAGTAGTAAAGCGGCTTGATGCCAAAGATGTCGCGGGCGCCAAAAAGTTTGTTCTTCTTTTTGTCCCAGATGACGAAGGCGTACATACCGCGCAAGCGATCGAGTACGGCCTCGCCCCACTCCTCGTAGCCGTGCAGGAGGCTCTCGGTGTCGGCGCCGCAGTGGAACTTGTAGCCCTTGGCCTCGAGCTCGGAACGGAGTTCTTGGAAGTTGTAGATCTCGCCGTTGAAGACAATGACGACGCTACCGTCCTCGTTGGCCATGGGTTGGGCGCCAGCCTCGGTCAGGTCGAGGATCGACAGGCGGCGGAAGCCGAGGGCAACGCGGCCGTCGATAAACTGACCGCCCATGTCGGGACCGCGATGGACGATGCGGTCCATCATCTTGGTGAGCACCTCGGATTGGTTATCCGTCCCACCGACAAAACCGACAAAACCGCACATATACTATCCCCTCTGCTGTTGCTGGGCATCAAATCGAATCAGTAGCTTTTGAGTATACCCGAGGGCGTAAAGAGGGGCGGAATGTTCAGGCAATCTCAACTGAATCAGCTCCGCTGTGACACGCGCGAGTTACCTTTAATGGATATGAGGTGAATGAGGCGATTGTTTTGCTATACTCTCTCCGCACGGGCGATTGGCGCAACGGTTAGCGCAGGTGCTTTACACGCACAAGGCTGGGGGTTCGAATCCCTCATCGCCCACCACTGATTTGATAGGCTCCCAGCAATGGGAGCCTTTCTTTTTTGGGCCCATTTCATGGGATTCGAACCCGACAGGGTGCGGAGCTGAGGAAACGCGAAGCGTTTTCCAGCGCAGCACGCGAGGGCCGTAGGCCCGAAGCGAAAGCGGGCGGCGCCAGCCGCACGCGGACATCCCTCATCGCCCACCACTGAATTGTTAGGCCTCCAGCGATGGAGGCCTTTCTTTTTTTCAGGCCCATCGCAGAGGGATTCGAACCCGACAGCACGTCTGTCACAAAGGCCGTGGTCAAAAAATGGCAAAAATGAGTACTGCTACTTTGCTTGCAACATATAAAAAGATAGCGTTTGCTTAAGTTACGCAACATATGTCCATTATTAGGACTAACAGTTGGATCAAAATCGTGCATTCATCGCCATTTCGACTTGCCATCTGGCCTTATTAGTCCAAAACTGCTGCGACCAAATCGGTAACAGTACTCATATTTGATGTTTTTTGACCAGCAGGTCTCCCTGCCTTAGCAAATCTAAGGCAAAACGGGCTCCAGACCGTTGAATCGTGCCGCATATGGCACGTCCGCAGTCCGGAACCCGGTCCAAATTGAGTTATTGCGCTGCGTTAGCCCAAAACGCCCGACAGGATCTCGATTAGGCTATCCACGTCGGCTTCCTCGCAGACGAGCGGCGGCAGGAAACGCAGCGTATGCGCACCTGTAGCGTTGATCACGGCACCGGCGACCAGCGCGCGGGCAACAACATCATGCGCGTCGCCCGCGGCATCATCCAAATCACAGCCGAGCATCAAGCCGCGGCCACGTACCTCGGTCACGTGCGGCAGCTTGGCGAGCTTTGCCTCCATATAGGCGCCCACCTTGGCAGCATGCTCGGCATAATCGCCGCGTACAAGCGCGGAGAGCGTCGCGGCACACGCCGCGATGGCCAAGCAGCTACCGCCAAAGGTCGAGCCGTGGTCGCCCGGCTTAAACACGTCGGCAATCTCCTTCTTTGCCACGACGGCACCCATGGGCACGCCGTCGGCAATGCCCTTGGCAAGGCTCATGATGTCGGGCTCCACGCCATAGGTTTGGAATGCAAACGGCTTGCCGGAGCGGAAGATGCCGCACTGGACCTCGTCGGCGATAAGCACGGCGCCCACTTCGTGTGCCAGGTCGCGCGCTGCCGCCATAAACTCCTCGGTCATGGGGTGCACGCCACTCTCACCCTGGATCGGCTCGAGCATCACGGCGCAAATTTCACTGCCCAGCTGCTTAAAGATCGCACGCAGTTCATCTACATCGTTGGGCGTGCAGGCCACAAAGCCACCCGGCAGCGGGCGGAAACTGTCCTGCAGCCAATCCTGCATGGTCGCGGCAATGGTCTCGAGCGTACGACCGTGAAAGCCGCCGCGCATGCACACGATGGTGTTGCCGCCATTACCGGCACGCTTGGCGTACAGGCGCGCGAGCTTCATCGAGCCCTCGTTGGCCTCGGCGCCGGAGTTGGCAAAGAAGGTTTCCCACACCTGCTCGTCCGCAGCCGGGGCACCAAGAGCAGCTGCCGTGGTCTCATCGCCGGCGGCGATGGCATCGGCAAGCACGCGCGCACCATCTACGTCGTCGTTAGCAAGCTTGGACAGTAGCGCCGCGACCTGTCCGCGCTGCTCGATGTAGAAGTAATTGGAGACATGCATGAGCTTTTTGGTCTGTGCCTCGAGCGCCGAGAGCACAGCCAGGTTGCCGTGACCTAGGCTGCATACGCCGATGCCGGCAAGAAAGTCGAGGTACTCACGGCCATCGTCGCCGGTGAGCTTCATGCCGTGACCCTCGACAAACTCGACCGGAGAACGGCCAAAGGTATGCATAACGTAATGGGATTCAAGCGATTGCTGAGCTGCAAGTGACATGGAATGCCTTTCGTTGGGCGCCAGACGGCGCGGGGCTATGGGTGCAGGAATGGGGCGGCTGCGGGTCAGCTAGACCGTCTGAAGTTTCTCGACCTCGTCGAGGTTCTCGGTCAGACGCGCAGCAAACGTCGAAAGCGGATGCGGATGCGTATCGAACTCGTAAGCCGTCTCAGTGGAATGGATCACGGTGCCGACGCCGGCATCGGTCAGCAGCTCCAGGAGCAGCGAATGCGGCGTAGTACCGTTAATGATGTGGGCACGAAATACGCCGCCGGTAAGCGCATCGACGGCCGCACGCAGCTTGGGAATCATGCCCTTATCGACCTCGCCGCCGTAGAGCATTTCGTTAACCTCGTCGAGCGTTAGGTTGGAGATAAGCGAGTCCTTGTCGCTAAAGTCCTTGTACAGGCCATCGACATCGGTCAAAAAGATTGCCTTATGCGCGTGGAGCGCCGCGGCAACGGCACCGGCGGCGGTGTCGGCGTTGATGTTGAAGAAACCGCCGTCCTCCCCCGCCGCGACGGTAGCGATGACGGGGATGTACTCGCTGTCGAGTAAGCGCTCGATATAGTCGGTGTTGACGTGCGTCACTTTACCCACGCGACCGAGCTCGGAGTCGAGCGGCTCGGCGATGAGCGTGCCGGCATCGCTGCCCGACACGCCTACGGCCAGGTTGCCGTGGTGGTTGATGGCAGCAACCAGCTCCTGGTTAACCTTGCCGCCCAGCACCTCGCGCACGATATCCATAGTCGCCGGCGTGGTCACACGCTGGCCGTTCTTAAACTCGACGGGAATATCGTAATGGCTCAGCGCCTCGTTGATAGCCTTGCCGCCGCCGTGCACGATAACGGGGCGCATGCCGATGATCTTGAGCAGGACGATGTCGCTCATCACGTCGCGACGCAGTTGCTCGTCGACCATGGCTGCACCGCCGTACTTGATAACGACCGTCTTACCGGTCAGGTTCTTAATCCACGGCAGCGCTTCGAACAGCAGCTGCGCGGTTGCTTCGTTGGATTCGCTCGAACGACAATCGCGTGCGAATTTCATAATCTGCCTCGTCTTTCGTATCGTTATCGCGCCGTGCTCCGCTGTCCGCAATCGCGGCAAGATGCGCAGCGTGCCTGGAATCTAGGAACGGTAGTCGCCGTTAATGGAGACGTACTCGTGCGTGAGGTCGCAAGTCCACACGGTGGTCGCCGCGTCGCCTGCGCCCAGGTCGGCCGAGATCACGATCTCGGGCGCCTCGAAACGTCGTAGAGCCTCGTCCTCATCAAAGGGAACAGTCAGACCATCGCGACAGACAGGCATGCCCATCATGTCGATGGAAACGTCTTCCTGATTAAACTTCACGCCGCACTTGCCGAGTGCCATAGCAACGCGACCCCAGTTGCAGTCGTGGCCGGCGATGCAGGTCTTAACGAGCGGCGAGTTGGCAACGGCACGGGCAGCGATATCGGCTTCCTCGTCGTTGGCGGCACCGGTAACATTGACCGTCACGAGCTTGGATGCGCCCTCGCCGTCGGCGGCGATGTTGCGCGCCAGGCTCTCGCACACCTCGTGCACGGCAAAGGCCAACTCGTCGAAGGCATCGGAGCCCTCGACGATAGCCTCGGCATCTGCGGCAGCGGCGCCGGAGGCAAGCATGATGCAGGTGTCGTTGGTCGAGGTGTCGGAATCGACCGTTACCTTGTTAAAGGTCTGTTTGACGGTCGAGAGCAGCAGGGCATGAAGTGCCGCAGGCTCGACGGGGGCATCGGTGGTGATAACTGCGATCATGGTGGCCATGTTGGGCATGATCATGCCCGAGCCCTTGCACATTCCGCCTACCGTATAGACATTGCCCGCATGCCCCGCAGCCTCACTGCGATAGCGAACGGCATACTCCTTGGAGTGCGTATCGGTCGTCATGATGGCACGGGCCGCATCGGCACCGCCGTGGGCGGAGAGCGCCTCGTAGGCAGCAGGAATGGCGGTCTCAAACGTGTCGATCGGCAGAATCTGGCCAATCACGCCCGTGGAGGCAACCAGAATCTGCTGGGGCTCGCAGCCGATGACCTGCGATGCGATGCTGCACGTCTCGCGCGCGCAGGCAAGGCCGGTCTCGCCCGTGGCGGCGTTCGCGTTGCCGGAGTTGATTGAAACACCGGCGATGATACCGTAGCCCTTGTCCGCACCGCCCAGGTTGGCACGGCTCACCTGCACGGGCGCCGCGCAAAAGCGGTTGGTGGTAAACACGCCGGCACCGGGACAGGGTTTATCGGGCACGACGAGCGTGTAATCCAGACGCTCGGGGTTCTTGCGGAACCCAGCGTGGATGCCTGCAGCCTTAAAACCAGCCGCAGCCGTAACGCCGCCCTCGACGGCGCGAATCTTGATATCAAACAGGTCGGTGTTCATCGTCCCTACGACTCCTTATATCAAACAAAAAACGGACATCGGTTGGTGCGCCATGCCAGTCGTGATCATGAGACCAGCTTAAGAGTGGCGCCCCACTCGATGCCCGACTACCAAATCGTTAACAATCGAATGTGCTACACCGGGCACGCCACTGTGGGCAAGCCTCGTCGCTCGTCAAAGCCAAAGACGATATTGGCGCACTGGACCGCTTGGCCCGCAGCGCCCTTGCACAGATTGTCGATGGCGCCCGTCGCCACCAGCACGCCCGCGCGCTTGTTGAGCGCGAGGCCAATCTGGGCGGCGTTGGTGCCGACGACCGAAGCCGTCTTGGGCTGCTGACCGGCATCGAGCACGCGCACGAAGGTGCGACCAGCGTAGAACTGCTTGTAATAGTCGACAACGTCCTCAAGGGTCAAGGTATCGATAGCCTGCGGCGTAAGCGGCATCGTCACCGTGGAGAGCAGGCCGCGCTTGAGCGGTGCCAGATGCGGGGTAAAGACGACGCGATCGGTTAAGCCAAGGATTTGCTCAATCTCGGGCGTGTGGCGATGTTTACCCACGCCATAGGCTTCTAGGTTCTCGTCCGCACTGCAAAAGTGGGTGCGGGCGTTGCAGGACTTGCCGGCACCCGTCACACCGCTGATGGCATCGACGATCACAGGGCCACTCTGGGCAACCCAGCCGGCACGCTCGGCAGGAGCGGCAGCAAGGCTCGTTGCGGTGGGATAGCAGCCGGCGCAGGCGACCAGCACGGGTTTGCCGTCGGCATGATCGGATGCAGCGGTCTCCAAATCCTGGGAGAACAGCTCGGGCAGACCGAAGGCGCGGGTCTTGAGCAACTCGGGGCTCGTGTGCTCGGCGGCATACCAGGCCTCAAAGGTGGCCGGATCGCTCAGGCGATAGTCGGCCGAGAGGTCAATGCAGGAGACTCCCGCGGCAAGCAGGGCGGGCACCTGAGCCATGGCAGCCGTGTGCGGCACGGCAAGAAAAACCGCATCGCAGCTCTTAAGCTCGGGGGCGTCATGCGTGGTGAAAACCAGATCGCTCACGCCAGCAAAGCTCGGATACACCGCAGACAGCGGCTGGCCGGCATCGGCGTTGGACGTAATGGCGACAAGTTCAAACTCGGGATGACCGAGCACGAGGCGAATGAGCTCGGCTCCGGCATATCCAGCCGCGCCGACGATTCCAACCTTCAAAGACATATCAGACTCCTTGTCTGCGATTTATGCACCGATGCGCATTTCGCAGCGGTCGTTATGAAGTGGGTTGAAACTTTAGCACCAAAAGATGCATGAACACGTAAATGGCTTGCATATTCATGCATTGAAACATTCCCGACACATTCGCTTGAAGGAATTGACAAATGGAGCGGGCCCCGTATTGACCGGTGCTCCTAACGGCGTCGGGCAATACGGGGCCCGCCCATGCGAAAACCAAGTTGTTAGGATGAGCCAGCTGGCTAGAGCTCGACCGGCACCCATTCGTCGTGATTGCAGATAAAAGCCTCGGGATCCTCGACGCTAAAGAAGACGAGCGTGGGGTCGTTAGGCCCCTCATAGTGCTCGCCCAGGCGCTCTAGATGCTTCCACCCGGCTTCGCGCATTTTGTCTAAAGCCCGGTCATCCAAGCCGGCACGCCCGCGCAAGATGAGCCAGCCATGGCCCGGCCACCAACTCGTGGCCTCAAAGCGTTGGTTTTGCAGCAGCTCCTGCCACACATCTTTAGTGCGCGCTGTCACAAACCACAGCTTGCCGTCCTGAATCTGTGCAAACGAGAACGGACGCACATGTGGCTGCCCGTCCACGCTCGTCGCCAGATACCACGCCGGCACCGACGTCAGATACTCCAAAACCGTATTCAATCCGTCCACGTTTCCTCCTGTACTAGCTAGTTTGGGAGCCTGGATCGTGCGAGCTAGAGCTCCAGGCGCTCCTCGCTGCCGTCGATATCACAGAAGCGCGCGGCAATGTTGCGGACCGAAAAGAAAGCAAGGCGGCCGTCGTTGGCGCTCTCGTGTTCCTCGCCAATGCCCACCATGTGCTTAAAACCCGCTTGACGCACCTTGTCGCTCGCAACTGCGTCGTCCTCAAGTGCGGCTTCGCCGGTCAATACGATCCAACATTCCCCCGGCTTCCAGCCCGAGAGCTCAAACTTGGGATTCGCGCTCAGCTCCGCCCACACATCTTTGTCGCGCGACGTACAAAACCACAGTTTACCGTCATCGACCATGGCAAACGAAAACGGCCTCACGCGAGGCTGATGCCCGTCGGCCACATCGGTCGTGGCCAGATACCACGCCGGAATGCGCCCGAGATACGAACAGGCGCGCTCAAGCTGAGCCGTGCGGTCGTTGTCGGTCATAGGGACCCCTTTCTTGCGCTCGAATCGCGCCTAAACAAGTTGAAGGTTGATGACGATGACGCAGATGAGCAGCAACGCCGTCACCACCGCCGCCAACGCATCGCCGCGGCCAAACGTAAGCGCATGCAGGCGCGTGCGGCCCTGCTCGCCATGATAGCAGCGTGCATCCATGGCAGCAGACAGCGTCTCGGCATGGCGGAACACGCCCGTGAACAGCGGAATCGCCACACTGCCGAGCATACGCACGCCGCCGAGCGGGCCTCCCGTCACGCGTGCACCGCGACTTGCCTGCGCGTCCGCCGTCTGCTTCATCTCGGTAGCGAACTGCGGCATAAAGCGCAACGCGATACCCATGATCATGCCGAGCTCGTGCGCAGGAAGTCCCACACGCGCAAACGGTGCGAGCAGGCGCTCAAAGCCCGCGGTGAGGTCGAGCGTCGGCGTGGTGAGTGTAATGGCGCTCATACCGGCCATCATCAAGGTCAGGCGGCACGCCATAAAGGCGGCGGAATGCAGCGAGCCCTCGCTTATCTGCAAAAAGCCGAGCTGCCACAGAATGCGCCCGCTCTGGTCGGTAAACAAGTTGAGCACCGCGACCACGACGACGATTGCCAGCAGCGGCGCCATCGACGACAGAACGCGACGAACCGGCACCCGAGACACGGCATAGATCAGCACGACAAACATTGCGACAGGGGCCAGTCCGCGGAAGCCGCCGACGGTCAGCGTCGTGATCAGAAACACAAAGCCCAAGAGCAACTTAGTTCGCGGGTCCAGGCGGTGGATCGCACTATCGCCGGGATAGTAGCTGCCAAACGAAAACGCCTCCATTAGCAGCCCTTCTCTCGCGCGACCGTCTTGAATTTAGCAATGTCCGCGACGTTAGAAGGACCGCCCGAGCAACCGATTAGCAGGTCCACCAACTCGTCTGTCAGCGACTCAACCGTATAGAGGCCGTCAAAGCGCAGCGGCACGCCCGCCTCCGTAAGCGCCAGCGCCATACGCTGGGCGGCGGGAACGCCCAAGCCGATTGATTTAAGCTCATCGGCATGCGCAAAAACCTGAGCGGGCGTGCCCTCGGCAAACATCGCGCCCTCGTTCATCACGACAATACGGTCGCAGCAATTGGCCAGGTCATCCATACTATGCGAAACCATGACAACGGTCAGGCCATCGCGGTGAAGTCGATCGATAAGCTCAAGGAAATCCCTGCGCGCAGCCGGATCGAGCCCCGCCATGGGCTCATCGAGCACCAGGACTTCGGGCTCCATGGCGAGCACGCCGGCGAATGCCACACGCCGTTGCTGACCGCCCGAAAGCTCAAAGGGACTCTTGTCGCCGACCGTGGAAAGGTCGAGGCCCACGCGCGAGAGCGATGACTCGACACGACGGTCGACTTCATCTTGCGGCAAGCCAAGGTTGTGCGGACCAAACGCCACGTCCTGCGCCACGGTTTCGGCAAACAGCTGACGCTCAGGATATTGAAACACCACGCCGACCTTGGCCTTAACCGCGGCGGCGTCTTTCTTGTTTGACAGATCGAGCCCCAGCGCGCGAACGGATCCCTCCTGGGGGCGAATCAAACCGTTGAGATGCTGGACCAGCGTCGACTTACCCGAACCGGTATGACCTGCCAAGCCCAGGAACTCGCCGCGACGCACCGTCAGCGATACATCGCGCAGTGCCCACGGGCTGCTTGGGTCGTTTCCCCAGAGAGCCTGTTTGTTCGATTTGCCCGCAGTGGCCGAGCGCTTGTGCCAGCGGTGGCGCTCGCGCGGACTGAGCGAATAACTGTACGAAACATGGGATAGTTCGATGACGGGCTCCGACGCGTTGTCCTCGTTGTCTACCGGAACAGTGCCGTCAGCGATTTCCAACTGGGATGCGGAAGACTGTCCCGCGGTGTCTGCCCCACTTCGCTCGGCATAAGTCTCCACAACCTCGGCAACCATATCCACCTCGCGCACCTGCGCATGAACAGGCACGCCCTTCGTACGAAGCGCCATGCCCAAACGGCACGACTCTGGCATGTCAAGGTTGAGCTGAGCGAGTTCATTCGCCCGCGTCAGAATCTCCTCGGGCGTGCCCAGCATGGCAACTCGTCCCGTCTGAAACACGGCGACACGATCGGCCTCGGCAGCCTCTTCCATAAAGTGCGTAATCATCACGATAGTCATGCCGCGATCGTGGAGTGCGCGGCAAGCCTTCATAAGACCCTTGCGTCCGCGCGGATCGAGCATCGAGGAGGCCTCATCCAAAATGAGCACGCGCGGCTCCATGGCGAGCACGCCGGCAAGCGCCACGCGTTGCTTTTGACCACCCGAAAGCGCGTGGGTCTCGTGGCGCTCAAAGCCCACCAGGCCCACACCCTTCAGCGCCTCGCGTACGCGCTGCGCAATTTGCGCCGATGGCACGCCTAGGTTTTCGGGACCAAACGCAACGTCATCTTCGACAAGCGTTGCCACCAGCTGATCATCGGGATTCTGGAATACCATGCCCGCGGTCGAACGAATGTCGTAGACCAGCTCGGGGTCGGACGCATCCATGCCGTTGACGCGTACCGTGCCCGCATCGGGCTGCAACAGTGCATTCAGATGCTTGGCAAACGTCGACTTGCCCGACCCATTGCCACCGAGGATGCAGAAAAACTCGCCATCCTCGATGTTCAGATCGACGCCGTCGAGTGCCGGTACGGCACCGTCATAGCTAAAGGAAACGCCCCGACACTCAATCATGCGCGACCTTTGACCTGGTCCTTTTTAGGCGTGATGAGGTTGGAGACCGCTTTATACACCGCCAGCGTCAACACCGAGTTAAGCACGGTCTTGATAAGGTTGAACGGCAGTACGGCAGGAATCATGAGCGGGGCGATCACATCGACCGAGCCATACCAGAACCAAACGCCAATGGTCAGATTCGCAACCATAGAAAGCACCGTAGCGGCAATAACGCCCAGTGCCAGGCCAATCACGGCACCCTTGTAGGTGTGCATCTTCTGGTAGACGATAGCCGCAGGCAGAATATAGCCCAGCGTGGCAACCAGGTTCATAAGCGCGCCGACCCAGTCGCCCGTGGTGAGCGCATGGATAACGATCGCCATGGCGGCAACAGCAGTGCCGGCGCCAGGACCATACGCAAAACCGCACACCATCGCCGGCACCAGCGACGGGTCATACGTCAAAAACGGCGCCGAGGGAAGAATGGGCAGCTGCACATACATAAACAGTGCTCCCAAGGCACACATCAACGCCATGGTAACGAGCTGTTTGGTGCTCCACCTATTCGTATTCTCAAAATGGATATGCTGCGACTGTTCAGACATTAAGATCACCTGCCTCTTTCATCCGGACTCTAACCGTTGGTACTGGGATCTCACCAGTTCAGCCGGCATGCGAACCAACACACGCACGGGTCGCGGACTCATCGGCTCAGTCGCAGGCACCTCGCCTGCTCCACGGCGCCCCTTTGGCACCGCCCGATTTACCGCCAGTGGGGAATTCCACCCCGCCCTGAAACAGCAATTGCAAGTGTAGCACGAGCAATCGTTCACGCAAGTATGCCAAGGGTAATTTATGGCGGGGGAAACGCTCTAGAAATGCGGCCGGGACAAGTTAACGCGACAACCACGTTCTCCATCCACGCCAAAGTGATGCGCCTTTCGCGCAAAGCGCGAAACAGCAACCGGGATACGTATCCCCAACAACCGCGTTCTCCGCCCGCCGACCTCAAGGCCGTAAACGCAGGGAATCCGGGGGCGTGACGGGGGTTTCTCTCCGGAACATTCCGCACTGATATTTTCTGTATTGAAGACGTCGATGATGCACCCGTATAC